>JANOGZ010000597.1:0-2034 GCA_031406255.1 Pyrinomonadaceae bacterium
GCTTCGTGCGCGCCATCCGCGCACGCCTCGAACAACTCCGGCGGGTCAGCGAACTCGGCGACGAATACCGGCCTGCGGACATATAGCGGCGGCGGCTTCGGCACGGCTACGCGCCTTTGGCCAGCTCAACCAACTCGCTGCCGGGCGCGGGGCTGCTGGCCGTCGCGTAGTCCTTCGGGTCGAACTCATGCAGGAACCAGTGGCGTAGCGCCCCGTGCCCAAGCGCGTCGTAGTAGCCGTAGGTCATCATCTCTTTAAGCGCCTGATCCTTCGTCCAGCCGCAGTCGGTCACGCGCAGCGCGCCGATGAGGACGCCGGTGCGATGGCGTCCGCCCATGCAGTGCGTGTAGATGGGGTCCTGGGCCGTCGCGGTGCGCATGTAGTCGAGCCACATGCGGACGCGCGCCGGCTGTGGCGCCTCCCTGTCGTTGAACGGGATGTGCTCCCACTCGCGCATGCCGGCGTCCAGCGCGCGCTGCTTCTCGTCTGCCGCGACGCGGTCGGTGAGGCTGCACACCCGGCGCACGCCGAGCACGCGGACGAGTGCTCGATAGCCTTCCACCCGCGGCAGTGCGCCCCGGTAAATGGTGTCGGTGACTTTACCTAAATTGCGCACGGGGATGCCGTACTCGTTGCGCTCGGTAGCCGACTTAAGCCACTGGACAAGCCACACCGCCATTTCCCACCTTCCCCCACAGCGGTCCGGCGCTGGAATTGAGTCGCCGCCCGCTAACAACATCCAACCCGATCGCCAAAAACAACGATGAAAGAATTGCTATCGGGCGGCCAGCTCGAATAACTTGTCAGACGGCGCCCCGCTCCGCAGGTATTATGCATCATCTATGATAATCAAGCAGGATCCTTAGGGAGCAGGAGCAGGAGCCTTAGCTCGCAGATCACGTATCGCCTCACGCACAGCGCGAGCCCTGGCTGAATCGGGGTTGGCATTGAGATACTTCTCGAGTTCGGCAGCCGCCTCCAGGCGCGCTCCCTTGATCTCGTACACCTCGGCTCGATAGAGATAGACTTCAGAGAGCATGCCCCCGCTTAAATCAAACGCTCTGGTGAGCGCTTCTTCTGCCTGGCTGAGTATCCGATCACTCCCGGCCCGGTTAGCTGGCCGTGAGAACGCTTCATCAGAAGCCTGGCGCACCAGCGCGACCCCGCGCATGAAGTGGTGCAGAGGCTCTCTGGGATTGAGGAGCGAGGCGTCAGAGAAGAGTGATAGAGCGACGGCGTACTTCTTCCGTTGCAGCATCACTGATCCGACTGATAAATAGGCTTGATCGTCCCGGGGGTTGAGCTCTCGGGCACGTTCAAACGCGGCGATGGCCTCATCGAGCAGTCCCGCTCTGGCAAGCTCATTCCCGAGCGCCAGATGCAGCGCAGGAGAGTCAGGAGAGATTCTAACGGCCTCCTGGATCATGGTTATCGCCAGTCGCCCGCGACCGGCTTGCGATAGTTTTGTGGCCCGCTCGAGTAGATCTTTCACACTGTCAGGGACGGATGGCGGAGATATAGAAGCATCGGATTGCTGCGCAAAGCAGGGTACTGAGCAGAGCAGGGTGAGTGAGATGATGAGCGCGATTCGCATAATCTTGAAAGCTACGGGAGCGTCACGGCCGCTCCGGCGAGTGGCCGTACATAGTTGAAAGTATTGGTAGCGGGGGGAGACTTGAACTCCCCGCATTAAGATTATAAAGACGACAGGTGTGAGGCACGTTCCGTGATACAGGCTGACGAGCACTTACATCCTTTACAGGTTGCCGCCTCTGAGGATTGCATTCAATCGCACCTTTTTACATGGCTTGATGGAAATTCTTGTCCCAAGTTTGCTCCAATTGATCTAGGTGATGGCAGCGAAGTCAGCGTGTATCTCTTCAAACTGCGCTAAGGCTGCGCGCAAGTCGTAAACTATTTCGGCCATGATGTCGTCGAGGTCGGCGGCGTCGCTTTCGCCTTCCAAGTTGTCGTCTTTGAGCCAGAAAATATCTAAGCTGACTTTATCGCGTTGCATTAGTTCTTCGTAGCTGT
>JANOGZ010000616.1:0-5099 GCA_031406255.1 Pyrinomonadaceae bacterium
GGCCCGAATCCTGACGTTTTGACCCTCAGGCCGGCGTTCGCCTTTTAAACGCCGGAACACGCGCCTGTAGAGTGACTGTCTCGTAATAGGACACCATGCCCCATCACCGCGTGGTGAAATTCATGACAAAACCTCGCCCACAATTGGTACAGATTTTGCTTCAAAAACGAGCGTTAGAAAATTTGCCAATAATACGAACGTCACGCCCTGGAAATTAGACAAAAGGTTTAAGGGAATCTTATGAACATTCTGAGCAATTTCTTCACGGACGATTTAGCGATCGATCTCGGCACGGTAAACACATTGGTCTATGCGCCCGAGCGGGGAATCGTTCTCAACGAGCCATCGGCGGTGGCCATTAATAAGTACACGGGGGATGTTCTCTCGGTCGGCGCCGAGGCCTACAAGCTGTTAGGGCGCGAGCCGCATGATACGGCTGTCTATCGTCCGATCAAGGACGGCACGATCGATAATTTTGAAGCCGCCGAAAAGATGCTCGCCGCTTTTATCCGACAGGTGCAGGGAAATTATTATAAGAGAAGTCATATGGTGGTGGGCGTGCCCGGCTCGAGCACGACGCTTGAACAGCGTTCGATCCGCGACGCCGCGCACGATGCCAAAGCGACACGAGTTGATCTGGTAGATGAAGGGCTCGCCGCCGCGCTCGGCGCGGGACTTCCTTTCGAAGACGAACGCGCCCATCTGGTCGTTGACATCGGCGGCGGATCGACCAATATTGCGATTGTTGTCGCGGCGGCCGTGGTTTCTTCGAATAGTCTGAGGGTCGCCGGAAATACGATGGATGAGGCGATTCGCGATTACATCCGCAGCAAATATGAGATGCAGCTCGGCGAACGCGCGGCCGAACAATTGAAGAGAGAACTCGGCACGACCGGCAAGCCTTCCAGCGGGAAGACCACGCCACGGCACATGGAGATCATCGGCAAGCGTCTGACCGACGGGCTGGCAAAGGTCGTCGAGATCAGCTCAGACGAAGTACGCGAGGCGCTCGATCCTGTCCTGGTTGAAATCACCGCCGGCGTCCGGCGCGCGATAGAGATGTCGAAGCCGGATGTGACAGCGGACATTTACCAGACGGGTTTGATCTTGTCGGGCGGCGGCTCGTTGCTCGAAGGCATGGCCGAGCGTTTGCAGGAGGAACTCTGCCTCCATGTGGCGGTCGCCGATGAACCGCTCGCCGCCGTCGCTCTCGGAGCCGGACGGCTCCTGACCGCTCCTGATAAATTGCAGCGTGTGGCAATCCGTGAGGATGCTCCGGTATGGCAGACATCAGACAGACTCGTCGTCAACTGGTAAACAGAAGCTTTATTTTTCGCGCGCGAAAGTAAAGACATTTGGACGCGGTAATTAAAAGGCAGAAATGCATCGGAGGCTTTCTTTAAAGCTGTTGCCACTGTCGCCATATGTATACAAAAAATGACACTGGAGCGCCGGTTTGTAGACATTTGTAGACAGAGCTCGAGAAAACAGCAAGCGGTTCAGCCATTAAACTTCATAACACTCCGCCCCATGCAACCGTCCGGGCCGACACCCTCTGCACTCACGAAATTCAGAACCTGTCGGCCCGGACTTTTACGCACTTCTTCATTTATTTGAGGTCCTGTCCCACTCACCGCCTTCATCGTCAGTCTCTCGCGGGGGCGTCAATTTCTGCTGCGTTCGGCGTCGTAGCTTCGAGCAAGCTGTCTTCGTCCCGCCGGATGGCGTCACGCACTGATCGGCGTTCGGCGGAAGAGAGCTGACGATAGGCGCTCATAAAGCCCTGCGGCGGTGGCGTCTCGTCTTCCTCAACTTCCGGTGCGGGCGGCAGTAACGCGAGACCGCACACATAGAGCGCGAGCGCGAAGAACGAGAGATAACCGCTCGCGGGCGCGAAATTCTCTCGCGCCTCGAGCATTCCGAGCGTCGCGCCTTCGAGAAGCGCTCCCGTCAGACGCTTTAACCATCCGCCATCCGGCGCGTAAAGGCTCGCGAGGAGCATGTGTTTGAGGACGAAGGCCGTGCTGAATAGCGCGGCGAGGCTGCGCAGGAGCCGGCGCGCGTCGAAGGATGAAAACAGGTTATTCCAGAGCGTCCAGAGGAAAAAGAAAGAGAACATCCAGCGGAGCAGGCCGCGTTCGGGAAGCACGCTGTTGAAGGCTTGCGCGGAGGCGAAAAACAGCGCGCCGAACATGAGCGCATGCGACAGATTGGTGAGCGGCGGGTGATCGCTCGTCAGCCAGCGCCGAAATTTTATGGTGTGGCCGCGCGCGAAAAGAATCATCATCAAGACGGCGAGGATGAGTGAGACGAGCGGCGGCGCGACGAAGACGAAAGCGCGCGTCTCACCATCAACGCGCAAGCCGCCCAGCAGCGCTACCGTCAGGAAGATGGTCGGCAGCAGAAGATAGCGCATGAGCGCGCGATTTATTAAACGATTGTCCGTCATTTTCTTTCGCGCAGGACTTTCAATGGGTTGAGGTCGCTCCAACTGCGCTCCCGTCCCTGTTCAAGTTCCGTCTTCAGTTCGGCGGCCGAATGAATGTGCAGCTCGGGATCATCTACGGTGAGCGTGGCCGCGGGCGCGAGGCTGAGCGCGTGATTGACCGCCGCAAGTCCCTGCTGAAACAACGCATCATCATTATAGACGCGGCCCCAGCCCTCACGATAAAAGGCGTAAGCGATATAAAACTGCGTCCGCGGATCGCGCCGCTCCGGGTCTGCCCGTTCCCATTCATCGCGCGCCGCCCGGTGCTGCTCGCGCCGAAACAACTCACGCGCCTCGTTGAATTTCGCTTCGTTGATCTGATATGTTCCGGCCGCGACGCTGGCCTTGGTGGCGACCTCTCTGAGCGTGCGCGGCGCGGTCGCGTAGAGCCAGATGATGAGCGCCGCGTAAACGAGCGTCCACGCGATGCCGAGCATTCGGATGAGATTGTGGCGACGCATTTGCTATAATCCGTTACCCCAGAATACTCCGAGGATGCTTTCCGATGTCAATGAATGAAGCGCACGGCCCTGACCCGAGCAGAGACAGCACTGACCAGAACCCTTCGGCGGGCCGCGACATGATAGGAGCGGAGCGGGGCGTCAGGCCGTTTAAGATTCGCGATGTTTTGATCAACCCGCCGCTCATCTTATCGCCGATGGCGGGCGTGACGGATGTCGCGTTTCGTTGTTTGCTGAAGCGCCGCGGCGGGATCGGTCTCACCGTCTCCGAGTTTATCTCGGTCGAGGGATTGACGCGCCACAATCCGAAGTCGAAACGGCAGATGCGGTTTTTCGATTACGAGCGGCCGTTCGCCGTACAGATTTTCGGCGGCCAACCCGAGCGCATGCGCATGGCGGCGGAGATGGCCGAAGAAGTCGGCGCTGATATTCTCGACATCAACTGCGGCTGCCCGGCCCCGAAGGTCGTCAAGCACGGCGGCGGCTCAGGGCTTCTGCGCGATCATGAACGGCTCGAAAAGATTCTCCGCGAAGTGAAGCGGGCGATTACGATTCCGCTGACGATCAAGATTCGCGCCGGTTATTACGACCATGCGATTAATGCGCTCGAGACGGCACGGGTGGCGGAAGGCTGCGGTGTCGAGCACATCGCGCTTCACGGGCGCACGAAGGAGCAGGGCTACAAGGGGCGCGCCAACTGGGATCTGGTGCGGCAGATCAAAGAGGTCGTCAAGGTGCCCGTCTCCGGCAGCGGCGATGTCACGACGGTCGCTGAAGCCTTCGCGCGCTGGCAAGAGACCGGTTGTGACGGCGTGCTGATCGGGCGCGGCGCGATGGCGAACCCCTGGATTTTTCGCCAGATCGATGATTCCCTCAGGGGCCGCACGCCCTACGAGCCGACGCTCGCAGATAAGCGCGAGATTCTTCTCGAATACTTCGACCTCCTGCGCGCGGATATGCCGGAGATCGCCGCGCTCGGCCGGATGAAGCAACTCGCCGGACAGTTCACGCGCGGCCTGGCGGGCGGCGCGCGCTTTCGCACCGCGATCTATCATTCGCATGCTGTTGATGAAATACTCGCGCGCATTGAAGACTACTTCGAAACAATCGCCGCCGGGCGCGTCTACCTGGGCGAAGGCGGCGACGTGCCGGAGGAGACGGAAGCGCCCGCGCTCGATTCATGCGAAGCGGCACTCCCGTAGATGCGAGGCTACAAGTAAGCCCCCGGGGCGGTTAGAGTCCCAGCGGTCGCGGCGCGGTGCCCCCGAAAAACCAGCTTGCGCTGACGCGCAGACGATGGTGCCACGTCGGGAGGCGTGAGGTGTAGAGCGCGAAGCGCGCCTGCCGGGCGAGCGCGCCGTCGAGCACGCGACCGCCGGCCAGCACCGCCGCGCTCTCGGTGCCGAGGCTGACCGCTTCACCGAGCTCTGGAATGTATTTTGTGCCGGGCACGCTTCCGTCGCGCAACGCGCGTATGTTGTCGGCGACCAGTTCGGCCTGCTGAAAAGCCAGTTGCGCCGTGCCCGGCAGGCGCGGGCTCGCATTTTTGTAAAGAGTGATATCACCGAGCGCGAAAACCTCTTTGTGCCCGAGCAGTTGCAGCGTCGGTTCGACGAGGAGCAGGCCGCGCTCACCTTTTTCGACGTCGAGCCCTTCAATCAGCGGGCTGACCCGCACGCCTCCCGTCCACACTACGGCCGCCGCTTCCAATTCCGTCTGCGCGTCCGCATGCTCGAATATCAGGCCCGCGGGCGTGACGCGCCGCACGCGCGTGCGCGTGTGAACTTCGACGCGCGACTTGTGCAGCGCTTCCTCAACACTCGCGCGCAGTTCGTCGCCCATCCCGGGCACGATCTGCGGCCCCATCTCGAGCACCATCACGCGCGGCTCGCCGTGCAGTCCGCGGCGCTTGAAGGCGTCGGACAGAAGATCGGCCATCTTGGTCGCCAGTTCGACGCCGCTCGCGCCCGCGCCGACCACGACGAAGGTCGTCGCGTGTCGTGCGTCCTGCGGCGGCGCATCCAGACGATATCACATACCGGCCCCTCTCTAGTGTAGCTGAATGACTGTCATGTGAAAAGTTTGCATTGTTGACGTTAGTATGATATTGATTTCGCATTGATTTTGTACGACGTATATTGTTACAATCA
>JANOGZ010000622.1:0-1450 GCA_031406255.1 Pyrinomonadaceae bacterium
CGTGCTTGCCGGTGGCCAGGATCTGGTTGGTTAGAACGTCTCCCTGATTGACTTTATTCTGTTGCGGCAAAAAATCCATCGCATAGTGGACCCCCGCAAGCTCGCGGCCAGGAATTGCCAGATCGCGGGCGTGGGTGGCCCGCGTAGATCAAAACCATGTAGGACTGAATCTTGACGGCTCGCAGCAGCGCCCGCATCAGATTCGCCTTGTCTTTACAGTCGCCATACTTTTTGGCGAACACTTCAGTCGCCGGGTGTGGGCGATAGCCGCCGATACCGATCTGAATCGAGATATACTGCAGGTTTTGCACGAAGCGCCCGATAGCCTGGATGCGCTCGAGCTCGGTCTTCGTGGTGGCGGTGAGCTCGCGCGCTTTGGCGGCGATCGCGTCATCCGGCGCGGCCTGCGGCTCGCTCAATTCGCTATACCATTTCGAGACATCGACCCAGCTTTCAAAACTCCTCTCGCCGGCGGCGATGGTGGGCGCGCCCCTGACGCCCTCCGGCCCGTAGCTGACGACGAGTCGCGGCGCGAGATTGCTGATCGTCGGGCTGGCCGGCTCGGGCTCGATCGGCGGCAGGTTGCGCAGTTCCCAGGTGTAGGAAGAGCCGCTGGCGGAGGGCTCGACCGGCGCGTTGTTAAAGGTCATGCTCGCCGCCCGCCAGCCCGCCGGGAGATTCATCGTGTAACGCGCGGCGAGCGTCGGTAGACGCCCCTGGAAGGACCATTCCGTCTGCGGGAACAAGGCGCGGTCTTCCGTCGTGACCTGATAGCCGAAGACCGCGCCGACCTCCGCCTCATCAACCGCCATGATTTTTCGCACGCGCAGTTCGTTATAGAGATCGCTGAGGTCGGCGGCTTCGTCCACCGTCTCGTTCTTGCCGTATTTTTTGACGCTTCCGCCGGGCCGGATCAGCCACGCGCGCATGTCGCGCACCTTCCCCGTTCCACTATCATAAAACTCATACGCGGAGGCATAGGCGCGTCCTTCGCGTGTGAGCACGCGCACCGCATAGGTCGTCACGGTGGTGAGGCGCTGGTCTTCGCCGATGGTGACCGTCTCTTCTTTGTGCAGGACGACCGCCGGCACATCCTTTTTGTAAGCGGGAGCGCTGGCGGCGGCGGCCTGCCCCAGCCATGCCGGCATGTCTTCACCGATGGCGAAGGCGGGCGCGGCCAACGCGATCAGGGCGAAGCAGAGTACGGTCGGTTTAAAGAACATGATGATATTCCCCGCTCGGCTGATGTCGAGCTGATGTTGAGCTGACGTTAAGCGTGCGACCGCGCGATTTTCTTTCGCGTCCGGTCAGGAGGGCGCGAAACGCGGACCCTAATTCGAAGAATTCTTGCTCGGCGGCGGCGCTTCGGTTCCGCCCTGTTTGAGCGAGATCGTGTGGCCGTCCTGCTTATTCACTTCGTCGAAGTAGCGCTTGAGCTGGCTGTAGCTGG
>JANOGZ010000645.1:0-3944 GCA_031406255.1 Pyrinomonadaceae bacterium
ATGGAATGTAAGCAAAAAATTTTTTTCTGAAAATAGATTAACATCATGAAGCTTTTTCGTTTGGAATATAAAATCAGGATTAGAAATGTATAACATCCATAGCGGCCGACTGGCGGAGTCCGAAGAGCCGGAGGTGAAGAGTAACCTTGTTGAGATGTATACGGCCAATGATGTCAACATAGCCATTAACGTCAGCAGCGAGAAACTGGGCCTCACCGGCTGGGTCTCCAAGTGGAACAAGGTCGAAGGGAAGTACCTGCTGTATGACATGCCGCACTGGGGGTATCTTCTCGCCACCACAGACATCATCTGGATCGCCCGCGACTACGAGAGCGGCAAGACGCCTTCTGACACCAACGCCACTTACTTCATATTCTTCGAATGGACGAACCGTGATCGGGGGGCCACGATATATGGAATTCAGGGGGAGCAATTCAACCTCACAACGGATTCTAAAAAGATAGTGACTTTTAAAAAGATAGGGACGCAGAACATGCATACCCGATACTCCTCCCATACGCCCTATGACACAACACTGAGCGCTTGCGACAAGTAAACCACTAAGAAGCCATGACGTAATCTGTCATCGTGCGGAGTTTCGGCCCCGGAATCTGGAAGGTTTTCACCGCGATGGTTAGAGAGGTACAAAACGACATTGATGCCATAGCAAATAATCTGAAACGGTCACTACAATCGGCAGACGGTGGGCGGGCCAGCTTCCTCGCTTCGCTGAGCGGGTCGGGGCTGCGAGAAGCCCTCAGTGGCTACCGGCAGCTTCAGGCGGTGTTGATCCAACAGCGCCTCTGGGCGCAGGACCATTCGCGCAGCGAGTTGGAACCGCTTTTTCAATCCATCGCCGAAACAGCGGGTGAGATTCATGCCATTCTCGCGCCCTACGCCGACATCATGAGACCTCTCAAGGAACTGGATAAGATCACCCAGATGCACTTTGAGAACGCCAGCACAGAGCCAGTCGAGCCAGAGAATAAAGAGGAGAAAGGCCATGAGGCCGTCAGCGGCGCGACTTCCTCTTCACCTGCTAAATCGAAAGAAGCGGCCGAAAGGCGACCTGTCCCCGCTCCGCGGAGCGAAGCGACTCCGTTTCTTTTGCCCGGAGGGAGGAAGTTCTCTGTAATCGTGGAGTTATTAATGGCTCACGGCCCGCTATCACCGGACAATCTGGCACGCCTTGCGCGCCGGAAGGACGCAAAGAATTTACGAAATCAGCTGGATCAATTGATGGCGGCGGGTGTTGTGTGCCGGAACGGCTGGGGAAGAGGATTAAGTTACCGGCTTGCCACACCCTTCATCCGCAAAAACCTGCGAGCAGCTAATTCTGATGTGGCGTAACAGAGGCTCGGCTTGGTCCGTCGTTGCGATGCAACGGCAATGTAACAGGGGCGCAACCTCGCCCGGCCGCGCACAGGGTACACTGCAAAAAGTCGCTCGGCGGTATTTATGCGCGTTACGGACGTTTGGACGCGAGATTCCTGCGGAATATTCCTAACAGGAAATCATGTGTCAGCAAGCCGTCGAGCATTACAGTAATGCGATAAGGATGCAGCACCAGCACAACCACACGAGAAGTTTCGTGCTGTATCTTAGCTCAGTCAGTGAGCAGGAAATAACTGCAGGTCTCCTCCTGTGGAAAGAAAAGGGGCGTTGGATTTTGGGGGAAGTCCAACGCCCCTTTTCTTTACTTTCCGAGCGGCCCTTAAGCGGAATCTCCTGAATTTTTCTGGTGAACTCCTGACAGCCACATTGCGGTAATTTCCGTTTTCTTTTACAATTTTGTGTCTGATCCGATTCTGATCTTCAGGAGTTCCCCTTTTGCAGAACACAAAACCTCGTATCCTCTTCGTCGACGATCATGAAGACACCCGCCTCGTGATACTTACATGGCTTGGAGTAGTCGGTTATGAAGTTGTCGCCGCTGACGGCGTAAATGAAGGGTTGAAGCTGGCGAAAAACGAAAAGTTCGACCTGTATCTGCTTGACAGCAAATTCGGTGACGGTTCCGGTAAAGAGTTGTGTGAGAAGATTCGTGAGTTTGACCGGACTACTCCGATCGTCTTCTTCTCAGGCGAGCTTCCGACGCAGCAGGTGTTGAACCTGGCGTGCGGCGCGCAGGGCTATGTCATGAAACCGGAGTTTGATGCGCTTCCGAAAATCATCGACCGGGCGCTTCATGCTGCATAATTACCTCATCGGCTCCGTGGTGATGGCGGGAAGCATAATAACGATTTCATCGTACGGTTTCGGACAGACGAGCTTTTATTAACCCCGTAGAAGAGTTGCCCACAGGCAGGAAAATTTAAAATCGCCGTAAGACGCAGACCTTCTCCTGGTCAAATCAGTCTTACGGCGATTCTGCTTTTGCAGGTTCCTTCTATTACTCTAACAGGCTTTGGCGGATAACGCTGTCCAGTTCGTCAAAGTTGATCGGCTTGGTCAGGTAAGCGTTGCATCCTGCTTCGAGCGCAGCGTCCTTGATGCCATAAGTGTCAAAGGCGGTGATCGCCACAATCGGCACATGCTCACACTGTTTTTTGTATCCGCGTATCAGTTCGGTTGCGGTCAGCCCGTCCATAACGGGCATGTTCAAATCCATCAGGATGAGGTCGGGACACTGCTTTTTAGCAATCTCTACCGCTTCTCGTCCATTCTCGGCGGTAATCACCTGGAAGCCCTGTTGCTGTAAAGATAGCCTCAAGACGAGGCGTGTGTCTGCTGAATCCTCTACCACCAGAACAGTGCGGTCTAAATAATTAAGATTACTCGACACTACTATACCTCACGCCTAAAACCACAGGAGATGGAGGCGCCAACAACCAAATTTTAGTGGGGGATGCTTGAACTGGGTAACTACATGATGGCACATTTGTGCCAACTTGCAAAGTCGGTTTCTTGATTTAATCCAGTTTCCAGCAGCCACACAAGTAAGACGGGAAGACGTTAGGGACTTGCGGAAAGTATCGAGGCGCATTTTCAGACCTGAGATTGGGGCGTGGCGAGACGCGATTACCAATCATGTTGTGATATACGTCAGGGGCTGACGTTCGCTTGGACGTACTGGTTGAGGAATGATTGACCCTGCCAGATAAAGGAACCTTTTCACTGACCCGGACAAAAAGTTGTCACGCCTCAAGTGACAAGATTTGTTCGCCACGCGTTCCTCTTCAAATTCCTTCCGCCGACCATCCGGCGGCTCACAAACTCGGCGGTTGTCAAACCTCTTCGCGGCAATTATTAAAAAGCACCCAAAAGCAGGAGAACCCGGCGATTAACCGGGTTCTTGAAAGATATGATTGCTTGGTGGGGAGGCTCGGCGGGCGGCTGGCGAAGCGGCAGGCTTGCGCTCAGAGAAGAGTTGGCGGCGTGGTCACGTTTCATCCGTGCTTGCCACCGATTGATTAAGCACTCTGCGTGCCAGAGAATTAATTTATCTGGAAGAATGAAGGTATTAGTTATAAAGGGTATGTTCAGCTTGGCAGCAAGCGTATCAGCATTTACCGGCAGCGCGTATTCAGAGCGCCCAATACGGTCATCCTGTCTCAACGCGCCGTATGGCCGGGGGGGCGTGGCCGGGCACGTTTAGTGAGCTGTTTAGTGAGCTTTGATTTGCTCTCGATGATCTTAGTGTCTTTCGAAGCTATATCAAGCTGCTCACATAGCGTATGCCTGATTTTGTAATTTGTTGGGTATCGAGATAGGTGGTCTCGCGCCATCCGTCTTAGTAAAGTAGATGCCAGGAGATTATTCCCAGGCTCATTAGATAAGGCTATGATTTCGTTTTTTGGTGTATGACGGAAGCGGTCAAGTTTGATTGATATATCCATTAAGGATGCCGCAGTAGTTTTGACTTTTTCTGAAATTTCTTCGTGACTCAAGTGTTCTGAGCCGACAGAACAAGACACCCTCGTCCCTCGACATGTGCCGCACGA
>JANOGZ010000671.1:0-5688 GCA_031406255.1 Pyrinomonadaceae bacterium
GCGGCGAGTTCGCGCGCGCGTGGCAATACTTCGATCGCCTTCGCCACCTGTGGATCATCATTGACGAGCACCTGTGAAGCCGTCACCGTACCGTATGCGGCCGTGGCGATATCGTAGCGCAACTGGCGCTGGACAAAATCGCGATTCCGATCAAGTTGGGCGAGTGTGACTTTGAACGATGGCTTGCCGGCAACGAAATCCTTAAAGGCTTTATAGAGCGCATCGGTGGCGGGGAAATCCGTCGGTTGCAAGTCGTGCTTGAAATCGATCGGGCGCTGCGCTTTATATGAATCGAAACCGGCGACGCGGCCATTGACCAATTCGCGCGCGAAAGCGAAGATCGGATCCATCAAACGCTGCTGCTGCGGGTTGATTAAGCGCGGCTTGACCGGCTCGTCGGGCATAATACCGCCGCCGCCGTAAACCGGCCGGCCCGTATCCGTCCGGCTTTCAGGTCCGGCCGGTTGCGCGGGTTGCGTCGCCGCGGCTTTTCCTTCTTCCTCTTCCCCCTGACCTAAGCCGCCGCGCGTGTAGTAATCATAGAGACTGCCGTTGGTGTAATCGCGCTGGATAAGGCGACCCGAGGGCGTATAGTATTTGGTCGTTGTGAGGGTCAGTGCGGTACCGTAATCGAGCGGCGTAATGCTCTGCACGAGACCTTTGCCGAAACTCGTCTCGCCGATGATCAGCGCGCGGTCGTGATCCTGCATCGCACCGGCGACGATCTCAGACGCCGACGCCGAACTGCGGTTGATCAAAATCACGAGTGGCGTGGCGTCGGGTGAGCGGTTGTCCGCCTCATAGGGCCGGTTTCCACCGCCGCGCGCGCTCCGTCCCTTCTGTGTAAGAATGACCTGACCGCGCTGCAAGAACTTATCGGCGACCTTCACCGCCTGATCGAGCAGGCCGCCGGGATTGCCGCGCAAGTCGAGCACCAGCGAAGTCATGCCCTTTGCATGCAACTCTTCGAGCGCCGCCTGGAATTCTTCCGCCGTCGTGTAGTTGAATCCGCGCGTCATATCGATATAGCCGACGCCGGGGCGGACCATGTAAGCATCCGGTATCGTCGGCTGCCCCACCGCATCGCGCGTGATCTCCACTGTGTCGCGGTTTCCCGTAGAGGCACGTTCGACCGTGATTTTAACCGACGAGCCGCGCGGACCGCGCAGACGGTCACGCACCTCGTCGGAAAGCTTACCCCTCACTGATTGTCCGTCCACTTCGACGATGCGGTCGCCGAAACGTAGCCCCGCGCGCGCCGCCGGTGTATTCTCAAAGGTCGCAAGGATGTATGTATCAGTGCTATCGTCAATGCGCCGCGAGCCGATGGTAGCGCCGATCCCGAAATATTCCGAGCGCCAGTCGTTACGTAATTCTTCAAACTCTTTGGCGTCGTAAAAATTCGAGTGCGGATCGAGCGAGCGCAACATGCCAATGATCGAGGATTTGAAGACAGCGTTATAATCAAGCTTGCTGCCGTCCACATAATTTTCTTGAACGATTGTCAAGGCTTCGGCAAAATCTTGCTCGACACTCTCGGTGGCATTCGTGCGGGGCCGCTCGCGTCTTCCGGTTCGCCCCTCGGGAGCCGTCGGATTGGATCGCGAACTGTGATCCAGTTCGCCTCGTCTAAGGGGCGAGGTACTTTGTTGTGCGAGCACGAAAGACGGCAGCGAAAGCGCGACGAGGAGGAAAAGCGCGACGAGCGCAGACGAGAATCTATGTTTCACTTGGAGCAACCCTCTTAAAGACCATTTAATGGGACAGGTCGATTCGCCCTTTGTGAGCGCGTGGCCTGCCTAAGACGACCGCCGAGAGGCAGGTTTGTGTATAGTACTGGATGTGGCGAGCGGCGGCAAGGTTGCGCGCCCGCGCCCGCCGGATATCAATTTCTCGTTAAGGTTACTGAGCTTATGAAGCAGAAGATACGCACCCCCGGGGCGGCTGCCACCGCCAAAAAGGCGCCCCGGCCAAAGACGGCGCGGCGGCGTGGCGGCGCGGCCAAGGATTCATTCGAGTCGCGGCTCCGGGCCGCGGTCAGCACCGTGGACGTGGCGAACTCGCTGACCGCGCCGCTGACGCGCTCGATCGAGAATTTGTTACAGTTGGCCGCCCAGGCGGTCGGCTCCGATGAGGCGTCCGTGCTGGTCCGCGACTCGGGGCGGGGCGGCCTAAAGTTTATGGTGGCGATCGGTGAGGTGGCGGACAAATTATTGAAAGTGAGGATTCCGCCCGGCAAGGGTATCGCCGGTTTCGTTTTCGCGAGCGGGCAACCGGTGGCGATCGCGGATGCCAAACATGAGGAGAGCTTTTATCCGGAAGTAGATCGTGCCACCGGTTATTCGACACAGATTATTCTGGCGACGCCGCTGCGCGTAGGGTATGAAACGATCGGCGTGCTTGAATTCGTCAACCGCGTGGGTGATCCCCCCTACCAGCCTTTCTCGCCGGAAGAGATGGATCGGGCGGCGCATTTCGCCGACGCCATCGCCACGCTTGTGGATGCCCATGAGACGGCCGGACTGATCGAAACGATGTTCGCGCGCGCCGTGGAACAAGCGGCCGGCGCCGCAAGCCCCTCGCCCGCCAATCGCAAGGACAAGGCTACGGGCGGCGGCGGTAGAGATGACCTCCAGCAATGGTTAAAAGAGGTGCGCTCCGCGCCAGAACATCGTGATCTGATATCGCTCGCCATTTCCCTGCGCGACATCGCGAGCCGCGGCGATGCCGAGAGGCAGTTGTGCCGCGAAATACTGGATGCGATCGCACGTTGGACCGAGCAACGCTACGGCGGCGCATCTTGCGCCGTTTATTTTGGATAATTACGCCGTATATGAAGACCAGGAGGTCGACTTGACACAATCCGATACGGCGTTTGAAGCAGCCGGGATGAACGGCGATCTGTGGGCGCCGATCACGCCCGACGCGACCTGGAAAGGGCGGACGGGCCGCGGTGTGCGCGTCGCCGTGATAGATAGCGGTATCGATGCGAAGCATCCGGCGCTGATAGGTAAAATTAAAGATTCTGTCGAGGCCCGCAAAGAAGGCGGCCGCGTCACGTTCCGCCCTTCGCAATCGGGCGATGCGGCCGGACATGGCACGGCCTGCGCGGGCATTATCACGCAAATAGCGCCCGAAGTAGCGCTTTATAGTATTAAAGTTCTCGGTCCGAACGCGTCCGGTTCGGGCGATATGTTTCTGGCCGGGCTCGATTATGCGATCAAACAACGGATGCAGATCGTCAATCTATCGCTCGGCACGACAAAGACCGAGTTGATCGCACCCCTCCGCGATCTGCTTGACCGCGCCTATCATGCGGGTTGCATCGTCGTGGCGGCGGCGAATAATCTGCCGCAGCCCAGCTTTCCCTCGATCTTCTCGTCTTCGCTCGTCTCGGTCAGCAAACAAGAAAGCAGCGATCCTTTCAATTTCACGTACCGCTATGGCGAAGTGATCGAGTTGGTGGCGCCCGGGGTGCAGGTGCGCACGACGTGGCCCGGCGGCGGCTACCGCCAATTAACGGGCAATAGCTTCGCCTGCCCGCACATCGTCGGAATCATTGCGCTGATCATGGAAGCCTACCCTGAGCTGACGCCATTTCAAGTTAAAACGATCCTGTACACGATCGCGCGCCGTAATCAAAAGGTCAGCCTGAGTTGAATGGCCGCGCTACGATTTCGCCCCTCGCTTTCGTCTTACGCTACTCGCGCGAAAGCCCGGCGGGCTTTCGCGCGAAATCAGTCGAGATCACCGGCCACCGCCCCGGCCGGCGCAATCAACCCGACCCGGCCGACCCCTGACGGCCTGTCAGCCAGGATTCACGTAAGCTTTTTTGTTCGGGCGTGGCGTTCGGGTCCTCAGTGATCGCGTAGGTGATGGTCGGGGCGGGCAACCATCGTTATCGAGAGTTCAAGCAGGCGATCGCCGCGAAAGACCGTGAGGGGCAGGCGCTCACCTTCCCGAAAACGCGCCACCTGAAACGGCAGCGTCGCCTTCGTCACACGCTCGCCGCCGATCGCCAGCAGCACGTCATCCGGCGCGAGAACGTTGTACATCGGGCTTTCAGAATTAACGCCCGTAATGGTCAGGCCGACGGTTTCGTCAGATGGTTCCGACGGGAAAGTCAGGCCGAGATCCGGCGTCGGCATTTCCTTACGCTCCAGCCGCAGGCCCGCATATCCGAGCGCGCGTTCGAAGGGCAGTTCCTCGGTCCCGCTCACGTAACGGTTAAAGAACTCATCGAAAGCGGATCCGGCGACTGTCTCGACCGCCTTCTTGAAACCGCCCGGAGGCCACCCCGCTTTCGGCAACGCGTAATTTTCGTTGAGGTATCGAAACACGTCATCGAGCGAGCGCGTGTTTTTTGTGCGATGGCGGATTTCCAGATCGAGCAGCAGACCGAGGAGGTCGCCTTTATTGTAATAACTGAACGTATTATTACCAGCGTCGTCGGGCTTAAACCATGTATTAATGCTGGATTCCTCAACCGTGAGAATTCGTCGGCCGGGCAGATTTTGCAGCGTCTGTATTTCTTTCGCCTGTTGCTTAAGGTAGCGCTCGGTCGTCCAGAGGCCGCTGCGGCGGATGTGCAGGTCGCCGTAGTAGCTCGTCATACCCTCTGAAACGTACAGGTCGCGCGTCGGCACCTGGCGCGTGTAATCAAAGGGCCCGAGCATATCCGGGCGAAGCCGCTTGACATTCCACAGATGGAAAAACTCGTGTGAGGTCACGCCGCGAAAACGGTCCCATCCATCCTCGGTCGCGCCGCCGTATTTACGCAGGCCGATGACGGTCGAGCTGAGATGCTCGAGACCGCCGCCGCCCTTCGGCGACATGTGGTAGATAAAGACGTAGCGCTTGAACGGAGCCGGCCCCATCATATTTACCTGTGAGCGGACCATCGCTTCGATTTCCGATTGAAAGCGGCGGAGGTCGTAATTGTGATTGCCGTAGATGGCGACCTCATAAAGCGCGCCTTCATGGTTGAAGCGCAGGACGTTGTGGGCGCCGACCTCCACCGGGGCGTCGACAAACGTATCGTAATCCGGCGCGGTGAAAGTATTGGGTCGCCCGGCGAGCGGCTCAAGACCGGTCGAGATCGCGGTCCACTGCGGCGGCTTGTTGATGGTCAGTGTGACGGGGCGTTCCTTCGCTCCGACGACATAAGGAAACAGCAACGGCCCGTTGAAAAAAGCGTGCGTGTCGTCGAGCTGCATGCCGCTCACCGTTAAATTATCGGCGTAAACCTTGTAGGAGACGCGCACCGCCCGGTTGCCGCGCGTTTCAACGCGCCAGGTATCGGTGTACGTTTTCGTCACCGGAAGCGACTCGCCGCCGAGCGTCGCCGCGCGAAATTCCTGCACGTTTCGTGCTGCGTCAATAATGCGGTACGCGCCCGGCACCCACGCCGGGAATTGCACATCGATGTGTGGCGCGGTAAGGTCGGCGACAGTCATCGTCGCTTCAAAGAGATGTGTCGTCGGTCGCGACATCCCCAGTTCGTAGGCGACCGTCGTCGCGGTCGCAACGTTCGGTTGCGAATTGGTGACGCGCGATCGGCGGAGCGGTGGCTCCTGCTGCTGCGGCTGCGCCGCGGCGCCACCACCTCGGAGAAGGACTAAGGCGAGCAGCAGGAACAGTTTCAGGCCCATCGACCGGCGCGCTTGAAGGTATTTCATAAGCATCCTC
>JANOGZ010000674.1:0-3463 GCA_031406255.1 Pyrinomonadaceae bacterium
AATACCTTGTTGCTCCATATTTCAGTGGCGTTGAACGGGGAATGTTCGACGGGGTCGAGTATTTGCAACCCGGCCATTGTTTTACGATCGACCGTGATGATTTAAGAATCGATCCCTGGTGGGATTATACGTTGCCGGAGAGCTTTCAAACTGACACGGACCATCTTAGTTCGATCTTACGAGAGCGTTTGGAGCGCGCCGTGGTGCGGACGTTGCAAGCTGATTCTACGGTGGGGCTCCTTTTAAGTGGGGGGCTGGATTCGACCCTGATCGGCGCTCTGGCAGCGAAACACGCTGGCACCCGTGTTGACGCCTACACGATTCATTTTCAACAGCAGGAGCAATTCGACTACGCGCGTTCTTTGATTGTAAATACGGACGATACACCTTACGCCGTCGCCGCTGCCGAAACGATCGGCTTCCGGCATACACTTGTTGACGTGCCGCGACGTCAACTGGCCGAAGATTTGCGACTGCTGGCGCAGACCAATGATGCGATCCCGGCGTGGGAACAGGAATTGGCGCAACACCATCTCGCGCGAGCGGCAAGTCGCGAACACAGGGCTGTTCTGGTCGGTGACGCCGCTGATGAAACGCATTACGGCTATTCATTCCTGCTCGACGATCAGGTCACGCAAAGTCCGGCGCACATGACTCACCGCTTTGGTCTGCCGCCAATCAACAAAAACCTCTGCTCGTCGCCTGTTAAATATTTCAACGATAAATACCAAGCCTTTACGGACAGAGTTGGTTACGCGTGGGACACTCGACTGAATCGATTACGAGCCGCCACTTATCTCATAGTTAAGCGATGGTTGCCGCGGCTGCTCCACAATGGCGATGTTCATACAATGGCTTTTTCGCTGGAATCACGTGTTCCGTTTGGCGACATAGAGTTATTGCAGCTGGCGCAGGTTGTGCATCCCGAATTGGCGATAAGTGAAGGAATAGAGAAAAGGCTGCTTCGGCAGGCTGCACACGGATGGCTGCCAGAGAAGAATCGCCTGCGCAGAAAATCCGCACTGCCTAAAGATCAGCAGACCTCGACTACTTATAAGCAGGAGGCGCGCCGGGCATTGAAGGAATCGGACGCTTTTCTGGCGACATGGCTCGATTTGGAGGCGATTGAGCCATTGCTTCACGACAACCGCAACTTGCATGAGAATGAACGCGGGTTGCTCTTCCGGATTATTGCGCTGCATCACTGGCGGCACGCCTACAACGTGCGAATACCATGAACTCGGCGAAAAGAATCCTGTTCACGATGATTCCGGAAAAGGGTCACATCAACCCGATGATCGGCCCCGCTGTTCATTTGCAACGACGCGGGAATTCCGTTCGCGTTTATGCACCATGTGATATTTCGGAACAATTGCACCGCGTCGGTCTGGTGGCAATTCCAGGTGCGGCTAACCCCTCTCCGCCCGACGCAAACCGAGGCGAGTTTTTCGCGGAAAAAGTCCGCGACAAAGATTGGCTTCGCACCTGGATCAAACGCCTTCTTGTGGAAGAGGCACCCGCACAAATCGAACCCATTCGTGAAGCGATTCGTAATTTCAAACCGCACGTTGTTGTCACGGACCCGATGATTTATGCGGCGGCAATTGCTGCGGCCAAGGAAAGTGTGCCGTGGGTAGCGATGTCTAATTCGTTGAACCCTGTTCTGGAAGACACAATAAAAAGCGACCTGCTCGAGACTGTGAAGTGGCTCGCAGCTGAACGAGAAACGTTGTTCGCGTTTTATGGCCTAAAAGCGCGATTCAGCGGATGCGACATGATTTCGCCATTTCTAACGATCGCATTTACTACGAAAGAGTATGTGGGCCGCAACGTGCCGGGCGTTCATCTTGTCGGGCCATCGTTGCCGCCGGAGACACGCGGAGACGAAAGCAGTTTTCCATGGGGAAAATTGCGGGACGACAGACCTGTTATATACATGTCGATGGGCAGTCAGATTTATCACCAGCCCAAATTATTTCGAAAGGTCATTGAGGCCACAAAAGGGCAGCAGCTTCAACTCGTATTGGCGGTCAATGATTTGCTCGGCTCTTCATTTCTCGGCGAGTTGCCGAATCATGTCCTTGCCTGTCATTACGCTCCGCAACTGCAACTTCTGCCACGCGTTCAGGCGTTCATCACCCATGGCGGGGCCAATTCGGTGATGGAAGCCATCCGCTTCGCTGTCCCTTTATTAATTTCGCCTGTGTGCAACGATCAATTTCACCAAGCCCACTTCATTGAAAGAAAGAATGTCGGCAGAGTGCTCGATTTATCGAATGCCACGATTGAACAATGTCGCGAAACGATCCACACGATTTTGCATGACGAGGCAATTCACTGCGCTGTGAAGCGAGTCGCCGCCTCTTACCAGAGAGATGGAGCCGCGGAAGCGGCATCTCTAATCGAATCTCTTTTTGCATGACGAAAACAATCACGATCGCTGTCACAGCGAAGAATGAAGAAGCCTCGATTGAATGCTGCCTTGAGTCGCTGCGGGCATCCGTGCGTTGTGCTGAAGCAACATTGCCTGTTCGTTTCGACATTGTGGCTGTGATTGACGACTGCACAGACCGGACATTAGAAATCGTCCGCTCCTTCAGAGGGATTCGAACCGTCGAGTCGTCAGGAGGAATTGTAGAGGCTCAGCGCAAAGTGGCAGGCAGTAAACCATTCGTTATCTTTTCCGATGCCGATATTTTAATTGATGAGCAAACAGTGCCGGCTGTTTGCCGCATGATGCTGGATAAACCGAATGTTCAGGTTGCCTACCCGAAAAAGAAACCATTGCCACCCCAGCGGGGGACTCTTCTTGCCCAGGCGCTCTACTTCTACAACCAGGTGAATGGTTTTCAGAAACCACGGCGATATTTTAATGGAAAATTCTTTGCGATCCGTGACTGGAAGATCCCCACGCGTGCAGAACTCGAACCGAGACTTTCCCGGATTCCAGTAGATCGGTTTTATAATTTTCACGCCGGAATGCGGGTGGATGATATTTACCTATCACGCGACATCCTTTATCGCTACGGCCCAGATGCCATTCACGAAGTTCCCGATGGAGAAATCTATTTTAGACCGCCAGAGACATTCTCTGGAATGTATCGCACCTACCACCGAATGCGTCTTGAGATCGAGCGACTCAATTTGCTTTTTCCCGAGACAATTCCTTTTCACCAACAGCGCGGTTATGACTGGAATGCTGTTCGAGATGCATCGCTGTGGGATCGAACTTTGTGGAGAATATTCCGATTGGCGTTGGGGCTTTGTATCGTTCGCTACAACTGTGAAAAATTCTATTACCAACGGATATCGTCAACCCCTTGTCCCGCATGGAAACCGATCAGCGAAACCAAAACTCGAATATCAAGCGATATGGTGATTCCCGCGTGATGCCGCTGGAACTGTGGGATCTCTATGTCGGCGACAAAATTCTCTGGGAAGTAATGGGAGACGCTCGTTTCCC
>JANOGZ010000811.1:0-3882 GCA_031406255.1 Pyrinomonadaceae bacterium
AAAGACCCGCTCACCGCAACCGCTACCGGCTGCTATATCGCGGCGATGTCGGAGGCCAAGTAAGAGCCTCCGCCATCGCGGATCAAAGGAATGTCGAGCGCGCACGGGGCCGCCCGTCGCTTCTCGCTTATTCCATCGTCACGATAATTCGACCATATGAAGCAGACGCGGGCGCCCGTCCGCAGTCGGGCAGTTCACCTTCTCATGGTGGGCGATCCAGACAGGTATACATCCATGATAAGCGAAGAAGATCGCGAGGGGGGGGGAAGTTCTGTGATTAAAATGCTCACAGACCTTTCCTTTCCCCAGTATCAGAAAACCGATCAGCAGCATCACTTTGCTCAACCGCCAGACTTTCACGAGGCCGTAGGACCCGGTGAAGGCGCGGCGGCCGGTTTTGTGGACAGGTCAACCGAGTCCAGAGAGGCGATGACCTTGCTGGCGCTCTCGCATACGCCCGGCGAACATCGTCTCTATCAGGCGATGCTCGTGGAGGTCGTCAGAGCGCAAACGCGCGTCGGCACCTTCAGCGTACGCAGCTTGATGACGCTGACGGGACTGCGCAGCTACAGCACGATCCGGCGCGGCCTGGCCGGACTCATCAAGAAGCTGAGCATTGAACATCAGCGGGTGGCGGGCGTGCCCCTCACCGCGGAGCGACGCATGGGAGTCTATCTCATCTTCAGTCCGCAGGAGATTTTCGCGCGCCGCGTCGCGGCCGGGCTGATGCCCTATCCGCAAGAGATGCAGGCTTATCAGGGCAATACTGCGTACGGTGTGGCGATGGGGCGTGTCATCGCGCGCCATGATCTGAGCCGTCGTGAGGCGCAGGTGGCCTTATGCTGTGCCGAAGGGCTGACCAACGCCGAAATCGGCGAGAAGCTTTATATCAGCGAGGAGACCGTCAAATTCCACCTGCGGCATATTTTCACCAAGTTCAGGGTGAAGCGCCGCGCCGAATTGGTTTCGCTTCTGTTCAGGCAGGAAACGCAATACGGTGTGGTGACCGAGCCCCGCGCCTGAAGTTCGCTCTCGCTCACGCCCATCCAGAAGTTCCTCACGACCGACGGTATCTCCGACAGAAATAGGTTAATCATGAACACAAAGAATTCTTCATCATGCGCGCGTCGCCCTGGCGGTAAAGTACTGCCCGTCATGTGTGCGCTCGTCATCATGGCATTATCCAGCGCGCCGCGGCGCGTGCTCGGTCAGGATGCGCAGCAGACGAGCGCGCCGGCGGTGACCACAGCGTCACTGACGGCGGCAGATTCAGGCACGCCGCCCCTGGATGAGACCGATGAGCGTTACCGCATCGGCGCGGGCGATGTGCTCGACATACGCGTCTTCAACCGGCCGCAGCTTTCGCGCGAAGCGGTGCGCGTTGACGGCCGCGGCATGATCCGCATGCCGCTGATCGAAGAAGAGATTCAGGCGCTGTGTTTGACGGAAGGCGAACTGTCGCGCGATATCGCCTCGCGCTATCTGAAATATCAGCGCAATCCACAGGTGGATGTCTTCGTCAAGGAATACCAGTCGCAGCCGGTGGCGGTGATCGGCGCGGTCAATGCGCCCGGCCGCTTTCAGCTGCAGCGGCGGGTTCGCCTGCTCGAATTGCTGGCTTTCGCGGGTGGCCCCAGCGAGCGCGGCGGCAAGCGCATCCAGGTCGTCCATACCTCCGGCATTCCGAAGTGCGAGATGGCGTCTTCCGCCGCAACGGAGGCTCCCGGCGACGAGGATGTGCAGAGTCTCATTTCCTATAACTTGAACGATACGCTGCGCGGCGACGACAAATCGAATCCTTTCGTCCGTCCGGGCGACATCATCACCCTTCCCGAGGCCGATCAAATCTACGTCGTCGGCAACGTGTTCCGGCCGTCCGCGCTGCCTCTAAAAGAGACGATCACCGTCTCGCAGGCCATCGCGATGGCGGGCGGCGCGCTGCCCGATACGAAGCACAACAAGATACGTGTTCTCAGGCAGGCGCCGGGCAGCGCCACCAAGTCGGAGATCATCGTCAATCTCGACGCGGTCAAAAAGCGGCGGGCCGAAGATCTGGTGCTGCAGGCGAACGACATCGTCGAGGTGCCGACCTCGACCGGCAAGAGAATCCTGCGGAGTCTCGCCGGCGTTATCGCCCCGACCCTTTCACAGCTCCCGGTGCGCGTCGTGCCCTAGCGTCGGCCGCGCCGGTATCTTGTAATTAAACCCCTACGAACCAGAACAGTAAATCCGTGCAGATCGCGCGCCCTCTCGTGAGAGGCCGCAGGCGCTCTGCTCGATTCTTCGAGTGAGATTATGAGAGAACAACGCGAAATAGTTGAACGCCTCGCGCCGACCAGCGCTCTGGAACCAACGCCAAAAGCATTAGCGGCGACGCCGCTTCCCGACTACGGCATGTACCACGCAGCGGAGGAGGAGGAAGCGCATCTCCGCGACTACTTCCGCGCGGTCGGGAAGCATCTGTGGCTGATCTTCGGGATCTGCGTGCTGACCACGATGATCACGGCGCTTTACATGGCCCGCAAACCCGACGTCTACGAGGCCGAAGCGCGCGTCCAGGTGGATCTGGAGAATAACGGATCAGCCCTCGGCGGCGCGAAGAACGGTTCGGTGATCTTCAATAATCCCGTTAATGATCCGGCCTATTTCAACACGCAGCTGCAAATCCTGACCGGCCCCGGCCTCTTGCGCCGCGTTGTCAAGACGCTCGATCTCGAAAACAACAAGACATTTATTCAGCCGCAGGCCGCGCAGACCGTTTCGACGTGGCAGAGCCTCCAGCGCATGGTCGGGCTCGGCGACAAAGGCCTGGACGCGGCGAAGGATGGCGCGGCAGCAGAGGTGCCACTCACCGATACGGTCGCGCCCGCCTCGGCGCGCGAAGATTTCGTGGAAGCCAAGCGTCTCGCGCCCTATGTCGAGGAGATCCAGAAGCGGCTCAGGGTAGAACCCGTCATCGAAAAAAGAACGGGCAACGTCAAGGAGACGCGCCTGATCGACATCCGCTTTACGCATCCGGACCCGCAGGTCGCCGCCAAGGTCGTCAACGCCATCGTCAATGTCTTCGTCCTCTCGAATCTGGAGCGCAAGACCGAGACCAATGCGACGGCCGGGGATTTCCTGCAGCGACGCATCGCCGAGCTCCAGGCGCAAATCCGCAACGGCGAGGAGCGCCTCATCAACTATTCCAAAAACCATCAGATCCTCTCGCTCGACGCCAGCCAGAACACCGTCGTCGAGCGCCTGTCGGGCCTCAACCGGCAACTGCTGGAAGCGGAGAACGAGCGCAAGCTGGCCGAAGCGGCCTACCGCGCGGCGCTGCGGCCCGGCGCGGCCAGCGCGCTGGCCGAAGACAATGTCAAACAGAATGCGGGGACCGAGGCCAAACTCGCCGAGCTCCGCGCGCGCCGCGCGCAACTGCTCGTCGAGAACACAGAGGAATGGCCCGAGGTGAAGGAGATGAACGAGCAAATTTCAGTGCTTGAGAAGCAGATTCTGGAGACGCGCACGCGCGCGACCTCGGTCGTCCTGACCAATCTCGAGACGCGCTACGAGGGGGCCCAGGCGCGCGAGCAATCACTGCGCGAGAGCTTCAACCAGCAGCGCGGAGAGACGCTGACGCAGAACGAAGCGGCCATTAATTACCGCATCATTCAGCAGGAGATCGAGACCAACAAGGGACTCCTCGATAGCTTATTGCAGCGCTCGAAGGAGAATGATGTCGTGCTGGTCGGCATGCCGAACAACATTCGCGCCGTCGATTACGCGATCGCTCCGGTGATCCCCGTCGGCCCGCGGCGGCTGTTGAATGTCGCGCTGTCGCTCGTGCTGGCGCTCGCTTTCGGCATCGGTTTCTCGCTCTTTCTCGAATACCTCGACGAC
>JANOGZ010000889.1:0-1615 GCA_031406255.1 Pyrinomonadaceae bacterium
GTCTTGCTGATGCCGCGGAGTTGGGTGTTGTCCATCACTCTGAGGTCGGCAAGTTGCCCCGTGAGGAGCAATCGTCCCGGGTCCGAGGTCGTGAAGGTCTGGGTGGTGCCATTCGCAAGCGTGATTTGGTAAGTGCGCGCGTTGCGCGCGAGCCGCGGCGGGCACGGCGCGTAGCCGTCCGTGGTTGGGCGCGGGCAGGGGGTACCGATGCCGTGATAGCGCACGATGGGGCGCACGAACGCCGTCTCGGGCGTGGACGTGCTCGGATGCAACGTGCCGCCGTGGCAGGTGGCGCAGGAGCGGTTGAAGACTGCCTTGCCCTGCTGCTCGAGCTCGTTCAGCTCGGGATCCGGGTCGGGGAACGGCATCGAGCCGGAATGGATCGCGGCGGTCAGCAGTTCGACCCCTGGCGAAGAAAACAATGTCTGCTGGAAAGCCGCGAGGTCATCGAGCATGCGCGCCGGCGGTTCCACCGATACCTGCATGTGCGCGAAGAGCGCGCCGCGGGCCTGTTCCTGGAGCGTGCCGAAGCGCGCATCGTGCTGGTAGCCGCCCTGGAGGTTCGGGCCGTTGGGGTCCTGTCCCATGATGGGGACGCGCGGCGCGCCCGGCGGCCAGATCGGGGCGACGCCGTCCGCTCCGGTGATCGCGACGTTGAAGACGGGCATGACCGCGCGCCAGAGATCGACCGAGGTCTCGTCCGAGGGCTGACCGGTGGTCGGATCAATGAGCCTGACGTTCAGGGGTAAGGGCATCGTCACGCGCACGAGCCCATTTTCTACCAGGTTTGAGAAGTCGCTCGCGCTGTCCCCGTTCTGGCGGAAGTCGTCGGCATCCACCGGCCGGAAGAGCGGATCGTCCGCGTTCTTGTTGTGCGCCCGCTCTGCCTGCAGCGCATCGAATCGGGCCTTGGCAGCGGCGGGAGAGAGCTGGAAGCTCTCCGACGGCAGGTGGCAGTCGGAGCACGAACGTCCGTTCCCCCCGAGCTTGTCGAGATTGCGGTCATTGAAGGCTTTACGACCTCGCGCCACTGCATCGCACGGCTGTTCGCCGCAATTGAGCTTCGTCGCGCCGTTAGGGTTTGAGTCTTGTCCGAAACTGGTGCGCGGCTTAATGGCGGTAATCGCGCCGATGAGGGCAAGTAAACCGAAAACGGCGATGACCGAGCTCTTGAGCTTGTACATGGTCTTTCTCCTATCCGAGATATTCATGAAGTTGTAAATCCGGTCGCTTCGCAAGAGATTTGCCGGGGTAAGCTCTTCGAGCGCGCCGCGGTCGCGTTACGCTTAACAGTCCCGCGCGTAATTTCAGGGGAACCTCCTCCCGGTCTTCCGTCCCCATGGGCCTTTGATTTCTCACTTCTGTAAGCGTAATCCGGCGGGGAAAGCGGCAACGGCTGGAAAAATTTCCAGCCCCGGCCAAGTAGTGAACCACCGCCGTGTGTAGTACATTGAGTGCCCCGACAGACCATTTCCCCGGGAGGACGTTGATGACCACAGACTCACCGGAAGAAGTGACACAGCTGCTCCTGGCCTGGAGCGACGGCGACCAGGCGGCGCTCGATAAGTTGGTCCCGCTGGTCTATGAAGAGCTGCACCGGCTGGCCCATCGCTAC
>JANOGZ010000961.1:0-3932 GCA_031406255.1 Pyrinomonadaceae bacterium
AGCATGTCTGTTGATGAGGTGATGGATCGGGTGCGCGCGTTCGGGTGTCAGTCGGTGGAAATAACCGGCGGTGAGCCGCTCGCGCAACGCGAAAGCCGGATTCTTATTCGGCGTTTATGTGACGAGGGCTATGAGGTTCTGATCGAAACGGGCGGTTACGTCTCCACCGCGGAGGTGGACGAGCGCGCGCACATCATCCTCGACGTGAAGTGTCCGGCCTCGGGCGAGGAGGCGCGTAACCACTGGCCGAATCTCTCGCGCCTGCGGCCCGATAAGGATGAGGTTAAATTCGTCATCGCCAACCGCGCCGACTGGAATTATGCCCGCGGCATTATTGCGCGCTATGAGTTGGAGAGCCGCGCCCGCGCCGTGCTCATTTCGCCCGTCTGGGATGAGATAAACCTACGCGAGATGGCCGACTGGATTTCAGCGAGCGGGCTCAACGTGCGGATGCAGTTGCAGATGCACAAACAGATATGGGGCGCGGAGGCGCGCGGCGTGTGATGGGCGGATGGAATGAGAAAGCCTTCGCCACGGAAGGAGACGACGAACGGGAGCCGGGGATCGAGGATCAGGCGGGTTCACTGGCCGTATGTCTCGTCTCGGGCGGCATGGACTCCTGTGTGACAGCCGCCATCGCGCGTCAGGAGAATGAGGAACTGGCGTTTCTTCATGCCTCTTACGGTCAGCGCACCCAGGAGCGCGAGCGCCGTGCGTTCGCGGAGATCGCTGATTATTACGGAGTGGAGCGGCGGCTCATCGTCTCACTCGAGAGTCTGGCGCGCATCGGTGGCTCATCGCTGACGGAGGCCGCAATCCCGGTCGCGGCCGCTGATCTCGCGTCGCGCGAGATACCGACGAGTTATGTTCCTTTCCGCAACGCGCATCTGCTGGCCGCCGCGACGAGCTGGGCGGAGGTGCTGGGCGCGCGGCGTGTTTATATCGGCGCCGTGGCCGAGGACTCATCCGGGTATCCGGATTGCCGGCCGGAATTCTACGAGGCTTTTCAGCGCGCGATAGATACGGGGACGCGCCCCGAAACCCTGATCGAGATCAGGACGCCGGTGATCGCCATGCGCAAATCACAGATTATCAGGCGCGGTCTGGAACTCGAAGCGCCGCTGGCGCTCACCTGGTCCTGTTATCAAGCGGAGGAGCGCGCCTGCGGGCGGTGCGATTCATGCGCGCTGCGCTTGGGCGCCTTTGGCGAGGCGGGCGTGCGCGATCCCCTTGTTTACGTTTAAGCGCCTCCTCACATGGATCGTGGGAGGCACAGGTAACTGCTCTCGCCAGAGCATCCTGCGGCGCCGGAAATGACAACCAGCGAAGCCGCGTTTGCATCATAAACGTCGGCAAATTCAGAAGTTCCAGAGCGCCACCCTTTATTATTTCAGCAGAGGAGACCACAGACTATGCGCATCAACTATATTTCCCGCATCGCTCCAGCCATGCTGCTGGTGGCGATATGCGCCATTGCTGCTTCGGCACAGGTCGTTCAGATCAGCGGTAAGGTAACGCTACGGCAGGCCGATGGTACGGAGGTGCCCGTCAAGGACGCGATTATCGAAATCTACCGGACGGATGTCGCCGGCAAATACAATACGAAAACTGATAGTAGCGGCCGCTACGTTCACGCCGGCATTCCGTTCAGCGGCACTTATACGCTGGTCGTCAGCGCGCCGGGCGCCAGCCCGACGTTCATTAACAGCGTTCGCCTGAGCCAGCGGCCAGAAAATAACTTCTCGCTTCAACCCGGCGACGGCTCGAAGTTAACACTTGAAGCGGCGCGCGCCGCCGGCACCAGCGGCCCGGCGGCCGCACCGACGGGGGGAGGCGAGAGCGCGGAGAGTCGTGCCAAGCGCGAGGAATTGGCGCGTGAGATCGCCGCAGTAGAAACTAAAAACAAGAAAATTGGGGAAAGCAACGAGATCGTCGCGCGCACCTTCAAGGCGGGCAATGAGGCGCTGACGGCGAAGCGTTACGATGATGCCGTGAGATTGTACGATGAAGGGATCGCCGCCGATGCCGAACAACCCGGACTCCTGGCGAATAAGTCTGTCGCCCTGCGCGCACGCGGCGTCGACCGCTTCAACGCCGCCATCCGGCTCACCGATGATGCGGCGAAGACCAGCGGCCTCGATGCCGCGCGGCAGGACTGGCGCGCGGCGGCCGAGGCGGCCACGAAAGCCGTCAATCTGCTGAAAGCGCTGCCGCCGGGAACCGATGCTGCCCAACAGGCAAATCAATCGCTCAATAAATTGGCGGCGCTCAACGCGCGTGCCGAAGCGCTGCGATTTGTTGCCACGAAGGGAGATCCATCCCAGGCCGATACGGCCTTTAGCGCCTACCAGGAATACATCGCGGCCGAAACCGATGCGGCTAAGAAATCCAAAGCGCAGGTGGAAGCGGCGAAACTGTTGTTTGACGCGGCGGCAATAGATCGTGCGGCCACCGAGTTTCAAAAGATTCTCGTGTCCGATCCGGAGAATGTCGACGCCACCCTCTATGCCGGTCTGTCGCTCTTTGGCTCGGGCGACAAGGCCAAATATCAGGAAGCGGCTAATTATTTACAGCGTTTTGTGGATAAAGCACCGGACACCCATCCGCTCAAACAGGATGCGAAGTCGACGCTCGAATTTCTGAAAACCCAGGAAAATGTTAAACCCGAGAAATCGCAACCGGCGCGCCGCGGGCGCGGGCGCGGTTAAAACGGCGGCATCTTCTACCCTCTCTGAATAATACTCTGTGAAACCGCGGTGGGATTGAAAGATTCCCACCGCGGTTTCGTGTGTCAACCTGACCGGTACAATCGTCTTGACAGTTCCCTGTTTTGACAGTAATATCCTTTGTGCAACGGTGTTTGTCAGCGTTGCCAATAGGTAAACTTTCCGTGCGGCCACTGTGGCGTTCATCTTCCCGGATTACCTGCCGCGCCCCCCTTTAAATAGTTCTCAGACAGTGGAACATCTCCAAACATGTCAGCCAAACTAGGCGAAATACTCGTTCGTGAAAACCTCCTGTCGGCGCAACAATTGCGCGAAGCACTCGACTATCAGCGTGAGAACGGCGGACGCCTCGGCTACAATCTCGTGAAGTTGGGTCTCGTCCCCGACGACATGATTACGGCCGTCCTCTCACGGCAATATGGCGTTCCGAGCGTCAATCTTGAACTCTTCGATATTGATGAATCGGTGATTCGGCTCATCCCCCGCGAAGTGGCCGATAAGTATTCGGTCCTCCCGCTCAGCCGCGTCGGCGCGACGCTGACGCTCGCCATGGTTGATCCCACCAATGTCTTCGCGATGGACGACATCAAGTTCATGACGGGGCTCAATATCGAGCCTGTCGTCGTCTCGGAAGCGAGCGTTCAGGAGGCGATCTCGTCGTATTACAGCGCGTCGCGCGAGATAGAACTGGCGAGCATGGTTGATGTGGCGCTCGAAGGCGCTAACGGAAACGTTAGTGGTAACGGTCACCACGGCACGAGCGCGTCGGCTGAAGCGATGACGCTTGACCAGCTGGACTTCGATAAGGAAGCGGCCGCGGGTATTGAGGTCATCGACGATGAAGATGAAATAGACCTCACCAACCTGACGCGGATGAGCGAGGACGCTCCCGTCGTGCGTCTGGTCAACGTGCTGCTCGCCGATTCGCTCCATCGAGGCGCTTCCGACATCCACATCGAGCCTTACGAGAAAGAGATGCGCATCCGCTTCCGCATCGACGGCGTGCTCTACGAAGTGATGCGTCCGCCAATGCGTCTGCGCGACGCTTTGATTTCGCGCCTGAAGATCATGTCGAAGCTCGACATCTCGGAGAAGCGCCTGCCGCAGGACGGTCGTATCAAGATCAAGCTGAAGGCCAACGGTCGCTCGCGCGAGCTCGACTTTCGCGTCTCGACGCTGCCCACGCTGTTTGGCGAAAAAGTGGTG
>JANOGZ010000966.1:0-1055 GCA_031406255.1 Pyrinomonadaceae bacterium
CTGCGGTAGCGCCCGACGACGACCGAGAAAGCCTCCGGAATGCTCTCGGCCTTGAGATAAATTTTATGTACGGCGGTGCCATCGCCGGCGAAGAACTGCAGACTCCGGCGCGTGCCCTCTCCGGTCTCTTCACTGACCGCAAACCCGTATCGCCAGTGGCTCAGGAACAGACGCAGATCGATGCCTTCGTCGAGCACCTGCCCCATCGCGCCGAAGATTTGCACGTTCTGATAGACGCCGATCTTTTCATGCACGGCCGCATCATTGCGCGTCAACGCCATCACCGTGCCGAGCGTATCGAGCGTTTTGAGCAGTTCTCCCCAATCCGTCGCGGCGAGCCGCGTCACCGTCTCACCGCATGAGGTGGCCAGCAACTGCGCTTCGCTGACGCCCAACTGCGCGGCGGCATCACGGATGCGCACGTTCGGGTTTTGCTGGCGAAAATCCGTCCAGCGCTTCTTCAAATCAGGGCTGACTGCGTTTGATTGATCCATGTGCTTCTTTCCGGGACCTCGTGTGATTCCTATTTTTTATCTTACCTCGACGCCTTTCCAGAAAGCCACATGGTCTTTTATATTTGCCGCCGCCGTCTTCGGCTCGGGATAATACCACGCAGCATCCTTATTCACGTCCCCATCAACCACCACATCGTAATAGCTCGCTTCGCCTTTCCACGGGCAGGTCGAATGCGTGCTGCTCTCGCGAATGTGTTCCTTATTGATCGCCTCTGCCGGAAAGTAGTTGTTTCCTTCGACGACGACAGTCCGATCGCTTTCCGCCAACACCGCGTTATGCCAGATCGCTTTCATTTTTGTTATCCTCCATGTCAAGTCGTTCTAAAAAGCTTTGATGGTGAGGTTCGTGCGATTGCTCGATGGAGCACCATACTATCGAGCAGCTCACGGGCCTTCTGTTGAGGCGAAGTACGCCGTCCGAAGAGATCGAGCCGCACAAACTTCCGCCGTGAGTTCCCTACTCGGGCGGACGTTCATAACAGATGCGTCCAGCCCGGCACGTGTGCGGGTGGGCATAGCCATCATCCGGCCCGGCCGTCT
>JANOGZ010001361.1:0-1591 GCA_031406255.1 Pyrinomonadaceae bacterium
AACTAAGGCTTTAATGGTTTCATCGCTGAACGAATATTCCCCTGAAAATTCGTATCCAAACGGATCACTGCCTGAGACCTTACCTTTTTTTAAAGATGATGGTTGCAACTTCTTCTGCATCTCCTTCTTCGCTAGTGAAAGGAGGTTGCTGCCTGACTGAGTACCGCGCTTTCCACGTGCCTTCTATCTCCATGAACAAACTCCTTCGCCGGAATTTTCTGAAATCTGCGCGAGACGCCTAACGCCGGGGATGAGCCGCCGGGAGGCAACCTCGAAACCACTCAAGTTCCCGATGAGAGGCTCGCTCATTCCGGTCGGCTCCATCCCCTTGTTAGATTTCGTGCGACGTGGCCTCTCTTCGATTCTTGGCCTCTCACAGCTGATTCTACCATTCACCGCACCCACCGCCCTTTGGCGATTCATCTCATCACTTCATCAACTCTCGATTCGTGCGCGGGGCTCCCAGCATTCACGCAGCATAAGCACACGAGATAAATCTTTCGCTCCAATCAGATTCAAGATGACTGATGCAGGCTCTTGAGCATTACCATTCAACAGAAATCTAACGCCCGGCATCACCCGCCGCGCACTCAACCCCGATACGGCCAAGTCTTGCGGATGAGAAGCCCGCTATTCGCGGTCGGGTGCATGCCGTTGTTAGGTGCGTTCTACGGAATAACAAAAACATTTTCGATTTCCTCAATTCTATCCTGGAATAAATAAGCTGAATAATCCTTCATCGTTCTATGCTGGTCTCCGCGCGTGAGAATTATTTTTGCGGTACTGTCAAATCCGAAGCCAAACATTTTGTCTGGCTCTCCCTTTCTGGTTTTTACCTGACTCATAAAGCTCCTCATTTCTTTTTGCGTGAACATCAAGACAACAGAGTTCCACCATGAATGGGTAACTTTCCTTGTTCTTTTTTCTTCCGGCGGGTATATGCCGACGAGCAAAAAGAAATCAGCCTCATTCGGAACTTGGAATGTATTAAACCATGTGTAGTAAGAATATCTGATTGTCTTTTCTCTCTTAGGCGGCATAGGAGAATATGTGCGGGAGGACTTGACTTGAAACGACGCACATTTCAGGAATTTACCGCCACGCTTCGTCAGCAAAATATCTATGCCCTTTTCTTGTCTTGAGGCAGGAACAAATATTGAGTAGCCAGTCTTTGCCTTGAAATAGTGGCTTAGAAGGTTGGCTGCCAAGTATTCCGAATAAGGAAGTGCGAAAACAGGTTCCATAATAGTAAGCACCTAACGCCCGAATTGAGATGCGCCCCGCGAGCAGCATTCAATCTGGTTTGCAGACGCCTCTTGAGAGCCATTCTATCGGGGCGTCATCTCCAATGAGTTGTTAGGCGTGGCTTCCGCTTTCAAACGAATTTCCAATAGCGCCCGCGTCAATGGATGAAGCTTCTGCTCTGCCAATTTCCTCAACCTGCCTTTCCCAACTTTCGCATTCAGAACAGACAGAGTAACTACTAAAGGGACAAGTGCAAGCACCTCCGTGCCACTTAAGTGCAAGCACCTCCATGCCAGTAGACTAATAGAAAACCGGTAATGGAGGCGAGTTAGAATGAGCAAAAAAG
>JANOGZ010001039.1:0-2878 GCA_031406255.1 Pyrinomonadaceae bacterium
CTGGAAGGCAGAATAAAAGTCGTTATTTACATGTCCGGGTAAACGGATAACGCTATCGTGCATCACGGAGTGTTGGATGAAGGCACACACTTCCTCCAGAAGCCATTCACTCCTGACGCACTGGCGCGCAAGGTAAGAGAGGTGCTGGATTAGCCCGGATAGTCTTTTCGTCATCGGACGGATGAGAGTTGAATGAGCGGTGAAGATACAGGGAGCGGGTACAGAGTTTCAAGACCAGACTTTGACGGGCGTCGACGGTGGGCGGAACTTCACCTGGAGGATCGGCGAGCAGGCTTTCTCCGGCGAGAAGGGTTTCGCCGCCCCACCCGAGCGACGCCGATCCTGCCGGCCAGCTAAAAAGAACCGGCGCGGCAGCTTCAACAAGAAGAAAGGTGCTAAGAAGTGAAAGCCGTCGGCAGTCAGGCTACACCCGAAGTAATACAGACGTGGGTAGAGGTCTACAAACTATTTCAAGAGTGCAAGGGCGAGCGAAGAGAGCGATTGCAACAAGTCGCGGATCGTCTTGGCGTCAGCTTCAAGGTTGCGCGCCGGCGGCTTCGCAATTATGAAGCGATGATGAAAAACCACCGGGAGTAAAACAAGGGAGGACATGATGAGTACGAGCGAAGGGCCGGCTACAACTGAACAGAAACCAGTCGTCGACCAGAGTCCGACGGAAAAGCTCCGGGAGAATGATCCGGTCGCTTCCCCCGTGCCCGGCACGCAGAATCCCGAGAGTGAAGAGATCAAGCGAGAGATAAACCCCAACACGGAATAAAAGATAAGGAGCCAGGCTATGAAGAATAAACAGGAGGCGCGAATGGTGGAGGATAAGGCGACCGAGAAACTGAAAAAGCGCGCGCAAGATTTGGGCCTGATCGTCAACGCCGGCCTCGGCAAGGCCGCGAAGCCGACGGGTAAGAAGAAAGGCGGCACGAAATGATTCATGTGGTGACACAAAGCAGGCTCGACTATGTACACAGCGAAATAAAAAGCGCTTTGGAGGCAGTAGAGCGTTTTACTGACTTCGTCAATGGTTCTTCCGAAGGTGGGAAGGAAGAACGTGAAACATGCCGGTTAGACGCGATTAGACATCTTCATCACGCCCAGAAGACGTTGGAGCAGCTCCAGGGCCAGCAAGGGTAAGGCAGCAAGCGATGAGCAGCACTGAAGACGGCGATGCGTTCAAGCTCTACTTCACCACGCCAGGCGATCCACATCCGGGAGAGCCATCCGAGTCTAACCATCACACGCTGGTTGATGCCTTAGCAGAGGCATGGATCAATGACTTCGCAGGCGGACTTTCTATGAAAATCACCCATCGCGGCGAAGTGATCTTTACCGAAGAAGCCTTGCAGCGGGCGTTTGGTCGCCTGCGCACACTCGAAGCTCAGCAGGGAGGCGGTGACCGCCGGGTATGGGCCCAGAGGGTGATTAAGGAGATGGGTAAAGAAAGGCAGTGAGAAATAACAAAATGAGTGCCGGGGAGAACACAAAAGAGGCGTACGAGCGCGCCGCCCTTGCCGCGCGTGAGACCGCGGCGAAGGCGCGGGACGCCGCCGACGCCTTCGAAGAGTTGGCGGAACAGCTTGGGGCCGGGAACATTGAGCTGGCGAACACCGCTCACCAGAAAGCCGTGAACAGTTTCGCCCGGGCTCAGGAAGCGGCTGCCACCTGCGACGACTGGCTGACCAAGGCCGGTGAGTCTTACTGAAGTAACGGGAGAACCCACTAAAGTATTCGCCTAAAGGCGAGGGCTTCTCGGACTCCCCGATTTAAGACAGTGATCGTGAGAAAGGCGGCAGGAAGTGAGCCGGCTGAAGGAAAGCGCGCTGTTTCAGCAGACCTTCCTTCAGCTGTAAATTGAGAACGCAGAAACATACCCTTAGCTGTCAAAGGGTAAAATTACGAACCGGTCGCTGCCTGTCCCTGAGCAATATGCTTGGCAAGCAGTTGTTTGGCTCGATCCGCCCGCCTCGTGTACTCATCTTTCGTTTCACGGAAGAATTTAACGAGTTCCTGATTCCCTTCCTGCTCGGCATCTTCAATGTAGAGAGCTACGGTTTCAGCGCCTTGAAGCAGATGGTACGCGGTGCTGATCAGGTCATAAGTAATGTCCCGTGTTCCGGTATTTCCCTGGCTGTTGTCGCTCACATTTCTGGGCATAAGTACCCTCCTTGAGAAAGAATGCTTGATGGGATGGGGGCTATGAGGGAACAGTCTCGATTCTAAGAGTGGCGCCAGTGCAGGTCAAGGCCAGATCCCCCTCTCGGATGCGCCGCCCAATAAGACAGTTGAGCCGGCCCGCCGCAGTAGCTCAGCCGAGTCCATCAGATACTTTTATCACCAGCTTGCCGACGTTCTCGCCGTTGAACAGCTTGAGCAGGGTCTCGGGGAAGGTCTCCAGCCCCTCGACGACGTCCTCACGAGCCTTGAGCTTGCCTTCGGCGATCCACCCGGCCATCTCCTTAATCGCCTCACCGTAGCGCGAGGCGAAGTCAAACACGAGGAAGCCCTCCATCCTGGCGCGTTTGACAAGGAGCGACATATAGAACTTCGGTCCCTGCGGCGCGCCGACATTATTATATTGTGAGATCGCGCCGCAGAGGACGACGCGCGCTTTGAGCGCCAGCTGCAACAGCACGGCGTCGAGAATCTCGCCGCCGACATTGTCGAAGTAGACGTCAACGCCCCCTGGGCAGTGGTGCTTGAGCGCCTTGTAAGTATTTGCCAGAACCGGAAGCTCGTTCTGGTAGTCGACCGCACCGTCGAAGCCGAGTTCCTCGACCACATAGCGGCATTTGTCCGGGCCTCCGGCGATGCCGATGACGCGACAGCCCTTGAGCCTGGCGATCTGGCCGACGATGCTTCCGACGGC
>JANOGZ010001043.1:0-3576 GCA_031406255.1 Pyrinomonadaceae bacterium
TCGGCGGCGAGGTCGCATTTGATGATGCTTACGCTTTGAATCCGCTCGTCAACGCTTTCGCGCTGGGACTCGTCCGCAAGGATCAAATTTTTTTCGGGCGGGCGACGGGCGTGGGCAATCCGGTGCTCTACGTCGGCGCGAAAACCGGACGCGATGGCATCCACGGCGCGACGATGGCTTCCGCCGAGTTTGATACGGAAGCGCTCGAGAAGCGTCCGACCGTTCAGGTCGGCGATCCGTTTCTCGAAAAGCTCCTTCTCGAAGCCTGCCTCGAAGCGATGCGCGGCGGCGCGGTCGCCGGCATCCAGGATATGGGCGCGGCCGGCCTGACCTCATCTTCGTGCGAGATGGCGGCGCGCGCCGCGACCGGCATCGAACTCGATCTGACGCTCGTGCCGCAGCGCGAACAGGGGATGTCCGCTTACGAAATCATGCTTTCCGAATCGCAGGAGCGGATGCTGATCGTGGCGCACCGGGGGCGCGAGCGTCAGGTCATTGATATCTTCAAATACTGGGATCTGGACGCGGTGGTTATCGGCCGCGTCACGGATACCGGCCACATTCAGGTCATTCATCACAACGAGGCGGTCGCGGATATTCCCGTCACTTATCTCACGGACGAAGCGCCGCGCTATGAGCGTCCGATGCGCGCGCCCGAGAATTTGCCGAAGGGAACGGATCAAACAGAAGACGCGACAGAAGGCGCGCGCGGCGCGCCGCACGCGGAAAATTATAATGATTCGCTGCTTCGCCTGCTGGCGTCTCCCAACATCGCCTCGAAGGAATGGGTCTACCGGCAATACGATCATATGGTGCGAACCAATACGGCGGTGCTGCCCGGGGCGGACGCCGCCGTGGTGCGAATCAAAGAGACGCGCCGCGCGCTGGCGATGTGCCTTGATGGTAATGGTCGCTTTTGCGCCGCCGATCCGCGTGAGGGCGCGCGGCTCGTCGTCGCCGAGGCCGCGCGTAATGTCGTCTGCGTCGGCGCGCGTCCGCTCGCGATTACTAATTGTCTAAACTTTCCCTCGCCCGAACGGCCCGAGGCGATGTGGGCTTTTTCCGAGGTGATCGACGGCATCGCCGAAGCCTGCCGGGCGTTTGATACGCCGGTCATCTCCGGCAACGTCTCTTTCTATAATGAGACCGAAGGGCGCGGCATCTGGCCCACCCCGGTCATCGGGATGGTCGGCCATATCGAAGACGTGCGCCGCATTATTCATCCGGGATTCAAGGCGGCGGGTCACCTCATCGCGCTGCTCGGCAAAACGCGCGATGATCTTTCGCTCAGCGAATACGCCGCGACGATCGGGGGCCGCACGACGACGGAGATGATCCATGCCGGCGGCCGCGCGCCGGCGCTTGATCTCGAGCGCGAGCGCGCCGTGCAGCGAGCCTGCCTGCGCGCGGCTGAGGAAGGGTTAATCTTTTCAGCGCACGATTGTTCGGATGGCGGCCTCGCCGTCGCTCTCGCCGAATCATGTTTTTCCTCGCTCAATCGGCCGTCGTGCGGCGCGGAGATTGAGCTCACGGGTGAATTAGCGGTCGCCGCCCAACTCTTCAGCGAATCACCCTCACGCATTATCCTGAGCTTCGCGGAATCAGCGCTCGTTGCCCTGCAGGAAATCGCGCGGCAGGAGAGTTGCCCCCTGACACTGCTCGGCCACACCGGCGGCGGGCAGTTGCGCGTCGCTGTCAACGGTGAAGACCGGCTCACGCTGGAAATCAGTGAACTGGAAGCGGTCTGGCGAAAATCGCTCGGCGAGAAACTACAGGCAGAGATTTTCGCCGCCGCCGCTGAATAAGCGCGCCCGTCAGTACCGACTCTGTCATGCCTTGTGGCTTAAGTCCCTCTCGAAGGCTCGTCGCCGATGATACGCGCTGCAGATAACGATCGGGGGTGGCGGGCGCAGGAAGCGCCGATCGTCCGGGCGGCGCCTCTCGGGGTTGATGAACTGGTGCGCGCGCTGCTGCAACTCGAGCGGACGCGGCGCGTGCAAATTCTCGATAGCGGCGGCGCGCGCGCGCGCGATGAGGCGCGGTATCTCATCGCCGGTTTTGATCCGTTCGAGACGATCGAAGCCGGCGCCGACGGCACGCTTCGTATCGAGCGCCGCGGAGAAGAAGTTGTGCGCATCGAGACCGGCTCTGTGCTCTCGCTGCTCGATGATCGCCTCGCCGCGTACCGCATCCCGCCGGGTAACGGTCCTTATCTTCCCGCCGCCGGAGCCTGCCTCGCTTCCTTCTCTTATGATCTCGTTCATCGCTTCGAGCGCCTGCGCACAACGACGCACCGCGCGAGTCGGAGCGAACCCGACGCCGTACTGTCTTTCTTCGACACGCTCATCATTCACGACTATTCCTGCGGCGAAACGAAGATCATCAGCCTCGCCGGCGCGGAGCGTCTTGATGAGACACACGAAGCGCTAAATCAGGCGCTGGAGGTCATGGCGGACGACCGCACGCCGCCGGCCGCGGAAGCTGCGCGGGCGAGACCCGTCGGCCGCGAACAGCGGTCAACAGCCGCCATTCAGGCGCACGCTCCGGCGTTTATTCCGCGCGTATCATCGAATTTTACGCGAGATGAATATACGGCGGCCGTCCGGCGCATCAAAGAGCACATTTTTGCGGGCGACATTTACCAGGCGAATCTCACGCAGCGGATCAGTTGCCCGCTGCGGCCAGGTACGAGGTCGGAAGATATTTTCCTGCGGCTGCGCCGCGATCATCCGGCGTCCTTCGCCGCTTTCCTGCGGCGGTCTGGCGACACGGTCGTCAGCGCCTCGCCCGAGCGTTTTCTCAAAGCCGCGGCAGACGCTTCGGTGGAGCGCTATGTCGAGGCGTGGCCGATCAAGGGGACGCGCCCGCGCGGAGCGAATCGGGAAGAAGATGAGAGTCTGCGTGCGGAGCTGCAGGCGAGCGCCAAAGACCGCGCGGAGAATATTATGATCGTCGATCTGATGAGAAACGATCTGGGCCGCGTCAGCCGCTACGGTTCAGTCGAGGTCGTGGAACTGTGCGCGGTTCAGGAACACCCGACGCTCTTCCACCTCGTCTCGAAAGTACGCGCGAAGTTGCGCGCGCGCGTCACCGCCGGCCAGCTCTTACGCGCGTGCTTTCCGTCGGGTTCGATCACCGGCGCGCCGAAAATCCGCGCGATGGAGATTATCGACGAGATCGAACCCACGCCGCGCGGGCTCTCGATGGGTGCGATTGGTTATTTCTCATTTGACGGCGCGCTCGACTTGAGCGTCGCGATTCGGACGATGGTGATCGGCGAGCAGGATAACGTGGCGCGCTTTAATGTCGGCGGCGGCATCGTCGCCGATAGCGACCCGGCTCTCGAATACGAAGAATCGCTCGTCAAAGCGCGCGCTCTACTGGGCGCGCTTGAGTTATGGTATTTTTAAATAATCCTTGGGTTTTGATGCGCTCGAGCGGGTTTTGGGTGACGCACGTGTTAGCTAGGCTGAAATCGCTCTACGGCGCTGCCATCCAGCGCAGCGCGGAATGGAACCTGCCATGGGTTGCCGCGCTGCTGATCCTGCCCAGCCTTAGCAAGATGAAGGCGGGAGC
>JANOGZ010001089.1:0-3380 GCA_031406255.1 Pyrinomonadaceae bacterium
GCACAGGTGCGGGAAAAATTCGGCCGGCTGGATTTCCTCGTCCATAGCCTTGCCTACGCCCCTCGCGAAGCTTTAGAAAACGAGTTCGTGCAGACATCGCGCGATGCTTTTGTGACCGCGCTTGAGATCAGCGCCTACTCACTGGCCGTGCTGGCGCGCGCCGCCGCGCCGTTGATGACCGAGGGCGGAAGCATCGTCTCCATGACGTATTACGGTGCCGAGAAGGTCGTGCCGAATTATAACGTGATGGGTGTGGCGAAGGCCGCGCTCGAAGCCACCACGCGCTATCTCGCCGCGGATTTGGGAAAGCTAAACATTCGCGTCAATGCGATCAGCGCGGGACCGATCAACACGCTGGCCGCGCGTGGTGTCGGCGATCTCAGGACAATGCTCAAGCATCATGCCGAACGTGCGCCGCTGCGCCGTAATGTCGAAGCGCGTGAGGTCGGCAACACCGCGCTATTTCTTTGCAGCCCTCTCTCTTCAGGCATCACCGGCGAAGTTATCCACGTAGATTGTGGATATAACATCATGGCATTCTAACGAGTCTGAAGTGTGGCGTCTGGAGTCACGAGTCCTCACAACTGTTAGACTCCAGACGCCAGACTTTTCATACTCCAGACTTTTTCTATGGCTGAAACGAAAAACGAAGACCAGTTGACACGACCCGTCACGCAGGACGAACAACTGCTTGAAACACCGCGGCAAGACGAATTCACGCATACAGACACGTGGCGAGTGTTTCGTATCATGGGTGAATTCGTCGAAGGCTTCGACGAACTCGCGACGATCACGCGAGGCGTCTCCGTATTCGGTTCGGCGCGTACTTCTCCGGAAGACCCGCAATACCAGGCGGCGCAGGAGACCGGGGGGCTTCTCGCACGCGCGGGCTTCGCCGTCATTACCGGCGGCGGGCGCGGCATTATGGAAGCGGTCAACCGGGGCGCTTTCGAGGCGGGAGGATTGTCTGTCGGCTGCAACATCGAACTTCCGTTCGAACAAAAGCCCAATGCTTACCAGACGCGCTCGCTGACGTTTAAATACTTCTTCGTGCGTAAGACGATGTTCGTCAAATACAGCACGGCCTTTATCATCTTTCCCGGCGGCTTCGGCACACTCGACGAGTTATTCGAGGCGCTCACATTAATTCAAACGCGGAAGATCAGAAACTTCCCGATCGTTCTTTTCGGTTCTGCATACTGGAGCGGGATGCTGCAATGGATCACGGAAGTTATGCTCGAAGAGAAGAAGATCTCCGACATCGACCTGCGACTTATAAACGTTACGGATTCTCCGGCGGAAGCCGTTGAAATCGTCGTCAGAAGCCAGGACTCGCTGCGTAAAATGGACAGGACCGTGTCCTCTGATTACTAGACTTTTTTGACGCTCTACCGCGCTCTCGTCATTATTGCGCGCGCGCGGCGTGCGGCTTGAGGCTCCCGAACAACCATTCCAGATAAGGCGCGGATGCGGCAGTAATCGGCAGGGCGATGATCTCGGGCGTCTGGTAAGTGTGAAGCGCGCGAACTTCTTGTTCCAGTTTGGCGAAGCACTCGTCGGTCGTCTTCGCCAGAAGCAGGACTTCCGACTCGCGTTGTATCTCACCTTCCCAGCGATAGACGGATTCCATTTCCGGCATGATCTGTACGCACGCTGCGAGGCGCGCCCCGACCAGCATTTCCGCCAGGCGCACGGCCTCTTCACGACTCCCGGCGGTCATCATCACTACGATCGCTTTGGCAGTGTCCATCTCGGCCATAGCCATTCATCATATCTTCGGCCACCCGGCTGAAAGTTAAGCGGCGGTAGAACAGATTGCCAGTCCGCCACGACCCTTCGACTTACTCTTCACCAGTCTCCGACGCCACCTCTTCATCTTCCGCCATCGTTGTGCCTGTCAACGGCGTCGTATCGTTGCCGAAAAAGGCATTGTAGATCTCCTGCGCGCGATCAAAGTCGCGCTCATCTACCAGCACCACTGCGCCGGGAGAGGTCGCCGACAGGAGAGGAGAAAAAGCGTCCATGCCCCCAGACTGCACCGCGGAGCGTATATCGTTCTGCGCGAGTATGTCATGCACCATCTCTGCTTCGGCCGGAGAACCGAGCGTGTGCAGCGGCACGAAGCGCGCTTCACTGTGATCATGCAGGGTATTCTCTGGCGTCAAACGCTCGACCAGCGCTGTGCCATCATCACGGCAGTGCGTGATGCCCGGCTCATACTCAGATTCACAGACGGGACAGAACATAGAAGCTCTCCAGGATGTGCGAAATGAAATAAAAGAGAGCGAGACTTGACGCCAGTGTAGCGTGCCCGTCTCGCTTGATGCAATAGAAGGAGCCGGGGCCAACTCAACGCGTGGCTTTGGCTTCCACCGCGTGCTCTGGAACCGCTCGAAGCGCGCGCGCGAATGGTACCTCCTCGAAGTGTGTCATCAGCTTGAAGGCGCGGAACCGCTCATTGATCTCCTCATGGGTCAGGCGCGCGACGCGCTCCGTGCCAAACTCTTCGACATTGAAGGAAGCCATGACGGAGCCGAAGATCATCGCGCGACGCATCGCCGCCTCATCAATCGTTTCTTCGCTCGCCAGATATCCCATAAAGCCCCCGGCGAACGTATCGCCGGCGCCGGTCGGATCGAATACCGATTCCAGCGGATAGGCGGGGATCGCAAAATACGTCTCGTGGGTGAACATCGCCGCGCCATACTCGCCGCGTTTCACGACAAGCGCGATCGGCCCCCAGCTCAAAATCTTTCGCGCCGCACGAATCAGATTCGGCTCGCCGGCGAGTTGCCGTGCTTCCGCGTCGTTAATGATCACGATGTTAACGCTACTAATCGCTTTGATCACCGCGTCAGGTACCGTTTCGATCCAGTAGTTCATCGTATCGAGCGCGACCAGCTGTGCGCCGCTCACCTGCGCGCGTACCTCGCGCTGCAGGTCGGGCTGGATATTGCCCAGAAAAACCAGCCGCGCCCCCCGGGATTCTTCGGAAAGCTTCGGCCTGAAATCGGCGAAAACATTGAGCTGCGTATCCAGCGTGTGCGCCGTGTTCAAATCAAAATCGTAACGGCCGCGCCAGAAGAATGTCTTACCATCGGGGATTCTCTCGAGATCGGTCGTGTCCACTCCATGACTCTCGAATACCTGCAGCTCGTCCGCCCCAAAATCCCCGCCGACCACGCCGACCACGCGCACATCCGTGAAAAAACTGGCCGAAATAGAAAAATGCGTCGCCGACCCGCCCAACATTTTTTCGCGTTTACCGAAGGGCGTCTCCACCGCATCGAACGCCACCGACCCGACAGCTAACAATGACACTATGTTGGTTCTCCTCGTAGGTAAAATAATCAGTGGTCAGTGGTCAGTGATCAGTGGTC
>JANOGZ010001126.1:0-2211 GCA_031406255.1 Pyrinomonadaceae bacterium
CGGCGGCACCTTGCAAAGAAACTTTACCGTCCGGGATTTGCGGCTCTTTTCTTGGTCTATTACGTAGCATTAAGCCTCAATATGGAATAATATGCTCGCACGAAACGGCATTATCCTTGTTTCCGGTTTTTTGTCAACCACAATATATTGTGCTTATGGTTGTTTGACGGATGCACCTCGTCACATCGTTTACCAAATAAGCGGCGGCTAACAAGAACGCTGCGAGGGAAGGGAAGGCTTCTAGCTTCAGTAGGTTACAGGAAACTGAGATTGTCATTTCGTTATCACACCGTTTACTGAAAAAGATGCGATTTGCGGGGCGATTATCAGATCGTTTACTAAAGTGGCAGACCTGTTCTGACACCTTATTGGACAAGTGCAAGCACCTGTCGAACAGTTAAGTGCAAGCGCCTCCAGAACAGTAATATCTCAGAAAACTGCTGATGGAGGTCGCTTAGCATGAGCAAAAAACCAATCTTCAACAACGGCGGCGCGAAATGGTGGCTGCCGTTCGACGCGGTAAATCGATACGCTGGGTGGCTCGCCAGTTCCGCGTCGCCGCTTCCACTGTCAAGCTGTGGGTTGACAGGGCTACAGGCAAGCGGCTCGACCGCGCCAACTTCAACGATCTGTCGAGCGCGCCGCGACAGGTTGCTAATCGCACCACCACTGAAACGGAAAAGCTGGTGTTGAAGATTCGTCAGCAACTTCGTGACACGAGCGATCTTGGTGAGTTTGGGGCCGCCGCCATTCTGCGCGAGCTTGAGCAACGCGGTGTTGAGAATCGGCCCAGCTTGCGCACGATTGGCTATATACTTGAGCGAAACGGTGCGCTTGATTATCGTCATCGCGTGCGCCGTAAGCCTCCTGCGGCGGGTTGGTACTTGCCAGAGTTGGCGGCAGGGCTTGCCGAACTCGACCAGTTTGATTTTGTCGAGGGTCTGGTCATCCAAGGGGGCATCGAGGTCGAAGTCCTGAACGTGATCTCCGTGCATGGAGGTCTGGTCGGGTCGTGGCCTGACCGGGGCTTCACTACCGAATTGGCTTTGGGAGCCATGCTTGGGCACTGGTGCCTCTTTGGTTTGCCTGACTACGCGCAGTTTGACAATGACACGCGCTTTCAAGGACCGCACCAACACCGAGATACAATTGGCAGAGTGATCCGCCTCTGTTTGAGTCTTTGTGTCGTGCCGGTCTTTGCTCCACCGCGCGAGCGTGGCTTGCAGAATGCCATCGAGAGTTACAACGGCAGATGGCAGGCCAAGGTCTGGGTGCGATTTCACCATGATTCGCTTGCAGGATTGCAGGCACAGTCTGCTAAATATGTGGCCGCATATCGAGAGCGGAGCAAGGCGCGAACCGATCACGCCCCGCAGCGACGAGCCTTTCCCAAGCGGTGGCGTTTCAACCCGCAGGCAAAGATTCAGGGCGGTCGAATTATTTACATTCGTCGCACCAGCGATAAGGGAGCGGTCGACATACTTGGGTGGCGATATGAAGTAGATGAGCATTGGGTTCATCGTTTGGTGCGATGCGAAGTAGACATCGCAAGCAAAGAGATTCGCTTCTATGGATTGCGTAGAAGGGAACCTGACAGCCAGCCACTGCTTCGCAAGGTGGCTTATGAATTGCCATCCAGATACATCAGCTAGTGTTCGGCGGGTGCTTGCACTTGTCATTGATTCAAGTTTCATGTGTTCGGCAGGTGCTTGCACCTGTCCCCTTATTATAAGGACGGAACGGCTTACGGGTCATCCGGCTTCGTCCCCTCTAGATACTTCATCTCTTCTCATCGGCTCAAAAACGAGCGTCTAAGCACAAAACCATCAGACGTTTAACATGTTTCACGCCTCTCTATTTCATTTAAGGTAAGCACCCTTGAGTTCCGCAACTAATCCCGATGATGGAAAGAATACATACCCCGAGGCAGATTAAAATACAACAGTCACAGTGACTTGCAGTAGCGGGCAAGTTGCTTCGACGCTTCAGCCGCGCTTTCTGCTAAACTGCCTTCATGTACCGAGTCCTTCTTTGGTCAGCCGTAATTTTTGCGTCCCTCCTGCTGGCCGCGCGGCTGCTGCGACGCTTCTTCCGTCACGGCTCCAGGAAGCGCTACGCCTCAGACCGGCGTGAGTGGTGGGCCGGCTAAATCCTTAGTTTAGTGGCCTGCTCTCTTTCTTTCCTCCTCTTAATTTTCTGCAACGCGAGGGT
>JANOGZ010001189.1:0-1447 GCA_031406255.1 Pyrinomonadaceae bacterium
GAGTGAAATCAAAGAAGACTTTTCGCTTTGACCTCCTACCAGAGACCTTCTCCTCAAGCTCTTCACCATTCTCTAGAGCGCATTGCGATTGCATTTAGCGGTCAGTTTTCTCACAATGCAAATTATGCAACCGTACTCAAATGACCTCCGCCGCAAAATCGTAGAAGTATACGAAAGTGGCGATGACACTCAGGACGAAGTGGCCGAACTGTTTGGCGTCTGCCCAGCCACAATTCGCAACCTCCTGCGACGCAAACGTGAAACTGGATCTACAGACGCCCTGCGACACTCAGGCGGCAGGGCTCCTACTCTGGATTGCAAGCACCGTGAGCGGCTGCGCCAAGTGGTCAAAGACAATGATGACGCGACGCTGCCCGAGTTGTGCCAGTTGGTAGAGCAAAAGTTTAAAAAGAGCATTTCGACTTCAGCTATGTGCCGCCTGCTGCAGAGTCTTGGACTGCCGAGAAAAAAAAGTCGCTCCACGCCAGTGAGCGCGACACTGAGCGAGTCCAGCAAGCGAGGACTGATTACCAGCAGATGATCATCAGGCTGGATTTGAAAAGGTTCAAATTTGTTGATGAATCGGGCGTTAATCTGGCGATGACGCGTCTCTTTGGTCGTGCCCCACGTGGGGAGCGGGTTGTCGGCAGCATCCCGCAAAATTACGGGTCGAATATCACGATGCTGGCCAGCTTGAGTCGAACTGGCCTTGATACACTGATAACTGTGGATGGAGCGACTGATGGAGATGTCTTCCGAATTTATGTCGGGCAGGTGCTGTGCCCGACACTTCGACGAGGCGACATCGTGGTGATGGACAATCTCGGCGCGCACAAAGTCAGTGGGGTTCAGGAAGCGATCGAAAGGCGCGGGGCAAAGTTGATCTACTTGCCGCCGTACTCGCCTGATCTGTCGCCGATCGAGAAATGCTGGTCGAAGATCAAACAAGTGCTGCGCAGCATCGGAGCACGCACGCGCAAAGCTCTGGAAACAGCAATCAAGCAAGCGATTGGCACGATCACTGAATCGGATGCTTTGGCTTGGTTCGCTCATTGTGGTTATCCGCTAAACTGATATGAAATTCGCTCTAATGGTTGTGTCAGGAGCGGCTAGTGTGGTGTAAGCCTCGCGCGTCATCTCTATCTTGTCTGTCGTGGTAGTCTGATCGCCAGCCGGCGAGTTGAAAGTTGAAAGTCGGCTGTGCCGGGGCGTGAGGCGAGAGGTGAGCTAAAGGGGGACGGAATCTAACAAGGGGATGGAGCCGACCGGAAATAGCTTGCCTCTCATCGCGAGACTTGGCTTTGTTCGAAGTTGTCTCCCGGCGGCTCATCCCCGGCGTTAGATGCTATGTTGCATAGAGGTAGTCTGCATCATCCAAATCGATTATTGACTTGCCATTAGAGCGAATTTCATATCAGTTTAGCGGATAACCACAATGAGCGAACCA
>JANOGZ010001201.1:0-4449 GCA_031406255.1 Pyrinomonadaceae bacterium
TATTCTAACCGATGCTCTTGGCGAAAGTTGCACGCTTTGTGAAAACTGCTCCCCGGTGGTAACTTTTACCTCCGAAGGTTCGCAACGCTTAGCCTGAGGCGCGCGTCTAAGGCTAAATCAAGGCTCTCAACAGGCGGACATTCTGGCGCATGCAGGGGCCGTGGCGGGATTCGGATCAAGAGAAATGGCAGAGCTTTTCGCGAATTTTGAAATCAACCGCACGCCGCGCTGGCCGCGGCTGGCGCGCCTGCTCGCGGCCTCATTTGTGGTGCATCTGATTCTGGTCGCGGCGGCCATCTATGTGCCGACCGTGCGTCGCGCGCTGCATCTCGCGAGCATGTTTTCAAATGCTGACTATGTCGATGAAGACTACGCCACGTCGGAGATTCGCGAGCGCGCGCAAATAATCAACCTGGCCGATAAACTCTACTACCCGCCCGGCTATTTCTCGACTGATAAGGCGGCGCCGGAGCTCATCGCGGAGGTGCGGCCGCGCCCCACTCCCGCGCCGCCGAAGCCGCGCCCGACCCCCACGCCGACACCGGAGCCGACGCCCGCGCCGTCTGTCTCGCCAAGCCCGGCTGCTTCTCCCGCCGCGCCGGATGCTTCGCCAGAAGTCGCGCAGAAGAATCCCACGGGAACGGAAGCGGCGGAACCCGGCGCCGTCGCGAGCGGAGGAGGTCTTTCCGAAGAAGAGCAAAAAGCTAAAGATGCGAAGGCAGAACGGGACGGGCTCGATAAGCTGGCGGCCCAGAACAAAACCAAGCTGCCGCCCAAGATCAACGCCAAGCCTTTTAAAGACCTGCTGGCCAAAGGCAATGCGATGAAGCTCAAAGGCGATCTTGATCTGAGCGGCGCAATGCAGGTCACGGTCGAGGCCGACCGCAATGAAGACGGGACGCTCACCAATATGGTGTTGAGCGGCGGCAACGCGAACAACAAGGCTTTGAAGGAACTCGCGAAAGACCTCGTGCAGGCTCTCAGCGCGAGCCATGCGCTCGCTTTTCTCGAGGGCGCGAGCCATCTCCGCCTGACGCTCACGCTCGATGAGCAAAAGATTTCCGCCACTGTCGTGACCTCTGTCGATTCCGAATCGCGCGCGGCGGACATGGCGCGCGTCTATACGGCCGGAATCATCTACAAGCGAATCGAGAAGCGGGGCGTCGATGAAGGCGCGGTCTGGCGAAACACTTCCGTTTCGGCCAGCGGCAAAAAGATCACCGTCAAATTCGAGATGCCACGGACCACCGCCAGCACGCTGCTTGCGAAACAGGTGCCACCGAGCTAAGGCTAAAATTGACCCGATACCCGCGCGGGCCGGTTGGCGGATGGGCCCGCTTGCCTCTCTTACCGCCGCTCCCTTACAATCAAATGCCACAACCAGGCTGGCATCTTTGCCGGGCAATTTCGGCAAAGGCGATGTATTTAGTATTCCGATAAGGTCCAAGCGATGATTGACAAATTTCTGACTAAAGTCTTCGGCTCGAGCAATCAGCGATATATCAAAAGCGTTGTTCCGACTGCCCAGCGGATCAGCGAACTCGAGCCGTCCGTGAAAAAACTTTCCGACGACGAGCTGCGCGCGCGTACCGCCGCGTTCAAAGAACAGATCGGGCAGGCCACGGCCGCCGCGCGCGATGCGGAGGATCGTAAACGCCGCGAGCGGGAGGTGCTCGACGAATTACTGCCCGAAGCTTTCGCCATCACGCGCGAAGCGAGCGTGCGCACCACCGGGATGCGCCACTTCGATGTGCAACTGATCGGCGGCATCGTTCTGCATACGGGTAAAATCGCCGAGATGCGTACCGGCGAGGGTAAAACGCTCGTCGCGACGCTTCCCGCATACCTCAATGCGCTCACGGGTCGCGGCGTTCATGTCGTTACGGTCAATGACTATCTGGCTTCGCGCGACGCCGAATGGATGGGCCGCATCTACCGCTTTCTCGGTCTCGAAGTCGGCTGCATCCAGAACGACATGGACGACTGGGAACGCAAAGACGCCTACGCCGCTGATATCACTTACGGCACCAACAACGAGTTCGGCTTCGATTATCTGCGCGACAACATGAAATTCGATCTGGCGACGTGCGTCCAGCACGGGCACTACTACGCCATCGTCGACGAAGTTGATTCGATCCTGATTGACGAAGCGCGCACGCCGCTGATCATCTCCGGCGCGTCGGATGAAGCGACGGATAAATACTACAAGGCGGATGCCGTCATCCCGCATCTGCGCCGCGGGATTGACCCGAAAGAGGGCGGCAAAGGCGGCGATTATCTGGTCGACGAAAAGCAGCACTCGGCCGTGCTCACCGAAGAAGGCGTCGATAAGGCCGAACGACTTTTAGGCGTGGGCAATCTCTACGATCCTTCGAATATGGAGATGCTTCACTGCGTCGAGCAGGCGCTGAAGGCGCACACGCTCTACAGGCTCGATCATCATTACGTCATACAGGATGGCGAGGTGATCATCGTTGATGAGTTCACGGGCCGCTTGATGAAGGGTCGCCGCTGGTCAGAAGGGCTGCATCAGGCCGTTGAAGCAAAAGAAGGCGTCAAGATCGAGCGCGAGAACCAGACGCTCGCCACCATCACGCTGCAAAATTATTTCCGTCTCTACGAGAAGCTTTCGGGGATGACCGGCACCGCCGAGACCGAAGCATCGGAATTTCATGCCACTTACAAGCTGGATGTCGCCGTCGTCCCGACGCACATGCCGATGGTCCGTGAGGATGCGTCGGACATCATCTACCGGACGCTTCCCGAAAAGTGGGACGCCGTCGTCGAAGAGATCAAAGAATGTCACGAGAAGGGACAGCCCGCGCTGGTCGGCACCGTCTCGGTCGAGAACTCCGAACTGATCGCGCGCCGCCTGCAAAAGATCGGGGTCCCGCACAACGTCCTGAACGCGAAGCACCATGAGCGCGAGGCCGAGATCGTCGCGCAGGCGGGCCGCAAGGGCGCGATCACCATCGCGACCAACATGGCCGGCCGCGGCACAGACATTCTCCTCGGCGGCAATCCCGAGTTTATGGCGCGTGAGTTTCTCAAGCTGGACGAGGTTGACCCGGAGGAAGCGACCGAAGAGCAATTCAACGTCGCGCTGGAGCGCGCCAAGCGGATCGTCGAGACCGAGCACAAAGAAGTGGTCGGCAGCGGCGGCCTGCACATCATCGGCACCGAACGCCATGAATCGCGCCGCATCGATAACCAGCTGCGCGGCCGCTCCGGCCGCCAGGGCGATCCCGGCTCATCCCGCTTCTTCCTCTCGCTCGAAGACGATCTGATGCGCATCTTTGCCGGCGATAAGGTGAAGGCGCTGATGCAGCGGCTGGGGATGGACGAGGGCGTCGCAATCGAATCCAAAATGGTCTCGAAGCGCATCGAAGCGGCGCAAAAGAGCGTCGAAGGACGCAACTTCGAGTCGCGCAAACATCTCTTGCAGTATGACGATGTGATGAACCGGCAGCGCGAAACGATCTACGGCCTGCGGCGCCAGTTGATGGAGCAGCCGGATCAACGCGAATACCTGATGGGCGACCGCGGCGTCGCGCGCGACCTGCTGGGAGATTTGACCAAGCAGTATCTCAACCCCAATGTCTCGCCGGACAACTGGGACGTCGATAACTACCTTATCCAGCTGCTATCGATTTATGCCTTTGACCCGGACGCGGAAAACATAGATTTCGAGAACGCGACCTCGGAAGAGATCGAAGAACAGATCTGGGAGAAGCTGAAAGTCCACTATGCCGCTAAAGAGGGGCAGGTCGGCGTCGAGGCGATGCGCACCTACGAGCGCATCATTATGCTCAATATCATCGACGCGCAGTGGAAAGACCACCTGCTGGCGATCGATCATCTGAAGCAGGGCATCGGGCTCGTCGGCTACGGGCAGAAGGACCCGCTCGTCGAATACAAAAAGGAGAGCTTCGATATGTTCCAGGCGATGCTCGACCGGATTGACACCAATACGATTCGGACTCTGTTCAATCTCCAGGTGGTCACTGAACAGCCGCCCGAGGCGCTGCAACGTCGACCGCCGCGCCGCTCGTCCTCGCTGACCTTCACCGGTCCCAATCAGGGAGCCGCCGCCGCAGGCGAAGAAGCCGGCAAGATCAAAACCGTGACGCGCGACCAGCCAAAAGTCGGGCGCAATGAGCCGTGTCCCTGCGGCTCCGGCAAGAAATACAAGAAGTGCTGCGGCGCATAGAACATTTAGTCTGTATACGATTTCAACGCTCGGGGCGACTGCGGTCGTCCCGATCTTATTTGTGCACCGCTTAAACTACGGACGCCGCCCTTCTTCCGACGCTAGCGTTTTATTGCTTATTTCTACGGTTAGCTGCCGTTCTCGCGTTCAGGCAAAGCTGCCGCGTCGAAATTATGTCGAATTCATCTCGCCGCTAATATGCTACAATTACCGTCCAAAAAATGGACGGCGTCTCAAGT
>JANOGZ010001207.1:0-1457 GCA_031406255.1 Pyrinomonadaceae bacterium
GACCACTAACGCGATCACGCTGGAGGCTCTCCCCGCGCTGGCCTCCGTTTCGCCGGGCGGCGGTGAGACCAACGCGCCGGAACAGAATAAAGAGGCTGCGCCGCCGGAGCCACAGTCCGTGCCGGCGAAGCGCCAGCCCGCCGGAATTGATCTCGGCGCGGTGCGCGCGGTTCCTTACGGTACGATCTACTTCCATGCCTTCGGCAACAGCGGCGGCACGAACAACTCCGACGTCCCGACCTTCGCTACTCCCGCGGGCTCCGGCAACACGGGCGCGACTGTTCGGCAGACGCGGCTCGGCCTTCGCCTCGAAGGGCCAAAAGTATTCGACGCCAGGCTCACAGCAGCGATCGAAGCGGATTTCTTCGGCGGCTTTCCGGCCATCGGTATCGGCGAAAACTTCGGCATCATGCGATCGCGGCTGGCCTATGCGCGGCTCGACTGGGAGCGTACCGCTCTCGTCGCCGGACAGGACTGGATGGTCTTCGCTCCGGTCAATCCCGTCTCTATCGCCAGCGCCGGGATTCCGCAGATGGCGACCGCCGGCAACCTGTGGTCTCGCCTGCCGCAGATTCGGCTGGAAGAGAAATGGTATGAAGGCCGTTTGACGTGGCACGGCGCCGTGCTCGCGCCGACGACGGGCGACTTCCCGGCGGGCATTAATAACCCGGCGGTGCTTCAGCCGAGCACCGGAGCGGCCTCGCGCCTTCCCTTCTTCCAGAGCCGCATCGCGATCAACGATCAGAACTGGCTCGGGCTCAACCAGCCGGGCAGCGTCGGTCTCTCCGCTCAATATGGCCGCGCCCGCGTCGCCAATACTTCCGGTAATAACAAAATAGACGTTGTCGGTGTGGCGCTCGACTGGAGCATGCCCATCCTGCCGCGAACCACACTGAGCGGCGAGGCCTTTTTCGGTCGCAATCTGGCGGGCTTCCAGGGCGGGGTCTTTCAGGGCTTCAATCCGGACTTCGCCTATCTCGACGGCGCAAGGCTGATCGCCGGCGGCCCGCGAGCGATCGGCACGCGCGGCGGTTGGGCGCAGCTCGGCGTCACGCTTCCCACGTTGAACGACCGCTTGACTGCGTACGCGTCTTTCGGCCTGGATGATCCACGAGACGAAGACTTGATCAGCACCATCACGCGCGACTCGCGCCTGCGCAATCAAGCTTTTGCCGTGAATTTTCTCTACAAGCTCTCGCCGCAGCTTACCTGGGGGTTGGAATACCGTCGATTCGCAACCCATTACTTGCAGAGCAGCCGTCAGAGGGCGAATCATCTCAATCTGGGAGCGGCGCTGAATTTCTAAAATTTGTAAGCGATCAGCCATCAGCGGTCAGCCGGTCATCTGTGGTGCCGATCTTTCATGGTGCGCGTGCCGGGAAGCGCCCCGGGCGCAGAGGCGCGCGCTTCTTTATGTTAGCTGATAGCTGACTGCTAACTGCTGAACGCTTACAAAG
>JANOGZ010001287.1:0-5237 GCA_031406255.1 Pyrinomonadaceae bacterium
GCGGCGACGGGTGTCGCGGGCGGATGCTCCGGGGTGACGGAATCCGAGCGGCGCGCGACCGCCCCGACGACAGCAGCAAGTCAAACGACTGCTCAGACCGCCACCAGTGCCGCCCCGTCGCGCGCTGACGGCGCGCCGCACGCGGCGGCGGCAGGAGGCGCGGCTGATCCGCACGGACACGATCATGGCCATGATCATTCGACGGATCGTGTGCCCGCCTTTGAGGTTGATCCGGTGAGCTTGAAGAAACTGTCGCCGACCCTCTCGCCCGATCGATTTCAGGGCAAGCAAAAGCTCGCATACCAGGCCGTCAAGGAAATCCCCAAGACGATCGCCCAACTTCCATGCTACTGCCATTGTGATCAGACCTTCGGTCATAAGAGTCTGCACAGTTGTTTTGTGGATGATCACGCCGCGCACTGCGCGGTGTGTGTTGACGAGGCGCTGCTGGCTTATCAGCTTCACAAGGAACAGAATCTCTCTCCCGAGCAGATCCGCGATCGGATCATCGCCGAGTATTCGGCACAGCAGTAAACGAAAGGGGAAGCATGAGGAGATATCTAATTCCGCTGGGTGCGTTGGCCGGCGTGATGCTGCTCTTCGTCATTACGGCGAGCGCCGCCACGGCGCAAAGCGAGACGCGGGTGAAGCGCGTGAAGATGAAGATTGACGGATATCTGTGCGGCAATTGAGTGTATAACATTCAGAAGGCCGTGAGCCGTCTGGACTTTGCGCCAAAACTAAGCGACATCAAGATCACCGACATCAAAGGCGGCATCGGAGTCTTCACACCGAAGCCTGACCGGCCCGTGTCTTACGCGGGCCTCAAGGCGGCGCTGAAGCGAGCCGGCTACACGCTCGCTTCCTCGGAGATCGTCGTCTCCGGGAAGCTCGCGCGCGGCGAGATGGGCGGATGGTGGCTCGTCACGGATCTTGCGGCCCAGCGCTTCGCCCTCGAAGGCGCAAACCTTGAGCGGCTGCTGGACGGGGCCGCCCCGGGAGCGCGTCTCGAGATCACGGGCGATTGGAAGACCACCGGCGCTGGAACGGGCGCCCGCGAGACTATCGCCCCCAGCGCGATCAGGGATATCTCGAACGCGGCGGCCGACGGAGGGGCAAGCTCGCGCGCCGCGCCGCTTCCCGTCGGCGCGGGATTGCCGGCCAGCGCGCTCGGCAATCCCGCGATGTCTTTCGCCCCCATCCGAACCACCAGTCCGGGGCTGACAGTTTACAGGGGAGGCGCGGTGATACGGGGCCTTTCTTTTATCCGTCTGCGGCTCGGTCGGTTGGATGTTAGTCGTCAAGTGTTGCAGGTGAGCGCATCCCCGGCATCCTTGAACCGGATGAGTTCGAGCTAAAGATAAAACCGCTGCTGAAGTAATGGGTGGCGCTCGCGCTCTTTACAACGAAGAGTTCCGCTTCTTTCCTATCCTGCCCGCAACAGTGTTAGTATGCCCCTACCCCAAAGATTGCATAATCTTCTTCCCCCAGAGGAATTGATCGAGCGACGGGTGCCTGCTCTCCCCGTCCCTCGCTGATGCTACACATTTGCACAAACATAGAGAGGAAGAAAAGCATGACAAGTTCGTTTAAGCGCCGCGCGAGCGGTGCGCTCGGTGTCGCACTGATGTTGGGTCTCATTGTGCTTGCGGTGCCGGCACAGAACAGAAACAGAAAGGCCGTCTCGCCGAGAATGAATGACGCGTCGCGGCGTTCGAGAGGGGCGGCGAAAGTCTTCAATCAGATCATGGCAGTGCCGGACAAAGCGATTCCGCGCGAGTTAATTGAGGAGGCCGAAGCGATCGCGGTTTTCCCGGATGTTCTCAAGGCCGCGTTCATTATCGGCGGGCGTAAAGGTCAGGGCGTGATCAGCCGCCGGACGGGCAAAAGCTGGAGCGCGCCGATCTTTTTCAATCTCGCTGGCGGCAGTTTCGGCGCGCAGATCGGCGCCGAATCGACCGATTTCGTGCTGTTGTTCATGAATGAGGAAGGTTACAAAGGGCTGTTGGAAGACAAGTTCGAGATTGGCGGTGAAGCGAGCATTGCCGCCGGGCCGGTCGGACGAACGGCCAGCGCTTCGACCAACCTGACGCTTGATGCCGGTATTCTCTCCTACTCACGCAGCAAAGGCGCATTTATCGGCGCCTCGCTCAAAGGCGTGGCGATCACGCCGGATAACGATCTCAACGAAGCTGTTTACGGTCTCAAGGCGCGAGATATTCTGGCCGGCGGACGGATGGCTTCGCCTTCGGCCGTGCGCGTTTTCCCGCTCACGCTCAGTCGTTATACGGTTCGTCGCTGAGCACTATCGTTCTGGTTGATATATATCAAGGGGCGCGCGTTCTCACCTGGTAGAGGGTCATTTTCATTGTAACTGAGCAAAAGTCTATATGTGTCTTAGCGCACAGACGCGAGGGTATAGAATGTTTGGGTGCGCAGTATAAATAAAGAAGCGATCGCCACAGTAGCGCACAAAGATCTGGCAGCGCTGTTTAAGGTGTATGCGCGCAGGGGTTACATGGGACTCCACGGGGACACGAATGAAAGGTTTGAGGAACTCTGGCGCGAGACCTTCCCTGCCGATGAGAGCGGCGCTGCCAGTCCAGTAGCTTCACCATATCTTCGATTGACCAAAGCTTCTTTGAAAAACCGTTGGTCAGGCGTGTAAACCGGGGCATCGACATTCGCATGGTCAGGTTCTGCCGCGTGACGTAGCTTGTGGAGAACATCGGAGGCAATGGGTCGCCGGAGAATACTCTAGCCTCGCATCCAATGCACTCGGCCGGACTGTAACGGACTTCGAGCGCATACTATTCTTTATCTGTTCAACAATGAAAATAACCCACTACCTCTGACCTGCAAAGCTTGACGCTTATGTTCGCGCGCCTCTAGAATCCGGCTGAGCCCCGAGCGCGATTTTTGCGCCTTCTCTAACAGTCAACGCGTCAGGAGAACCAGAGAAGACTCATGCAGCCCCGCACGCAACGCCAGAAAGAAATTCTCGAATATATCGCGCGCTTTATTGAGCGGCATGGATACGAACCCTCCTATGCACAGATCGCGCGCCATTTCGGCGTCTCCTCGAAAGCCACGATCGCTAAACATATCGCCGCGCTCGAACGGCGCGGGTTGCTCTCGCGCCGTCGCGTGAATGGCGCGTTCGGGCTGAGCGTCGCTGTCGAGGAAGCCACGAGCGTGAACGTCGAGGCCACCTGCGAGGTGCCGCTGCTCGGTCGTGTTGCGGCTGGCGTTCCCGTGGAAACGATCGAAGACACAGAGACGATCACCATCCCGCGCTTTCTCCTGGGACGTGTGCGACCCGGGCAGGTATATGCGCTGCGTGTGGCGGGTGATTCGATGATTGATGAACATATCTGCGACGGTGATATCGCGCTCATCGAGAACCGCACCGAAGCGCGCGACGGGGAGATCGTCGTCGCGCTCATCGAAGGAAGCCGCGCGACACTCAAACGCCTGCACCGTTTCGGAAGCGAGGTTGAGTTGCGACCCGCCAATTCGCAGCTCGCGCCCATCAGATTGCATGCTTCGCAGGTCGCCGTCCAGGGTATCTTTCGCGGGCTGCTGCGTCCGGCATTATAAGAGAGGCGAAAACCGCGCTCTTTACAATCCGTCATCGCTTCGGTCAGGCGTCCGGCGAGCCATCGCGTTTCGAGGTGTATACCCCTTAGCCGGCCCGCCTTCACTTTTTCGCGTAAACCTCACAAAAATGTCCCTCATTGATAACAGTAAATCCTCTCGTCAATGCGGTCGATTCAGTAGCATAAACGAACAACCCGCATGACGCGCCTGTACGATTTGCACAGTCGGGTCAGCTCATCTCACGCTTTTTCACGCGCGTGACGCTATCTCCCCTGCTGGCACACCACTTGCCGATTCATTCCTGAATCAACACTTAAACACGAAAACACCAGGCGATTCAGTCGACCGATTGTTAAGGGCTGGCGCGCGGATGTGCCGTAAGGCGTCTGTCGGATGGTCTGGTGCGGAAACGGAGGCAGGGAGGAGTTAATCATGATGGCTGCAAAGGATCAATCAAAGACGAAGAAGATCGCCATTCTCATCGAGAACAACGTCGAGGATGTGGAGTTTCAAATTCCTTATACGGCTCTGAAAAAGGCGGGCGCCGAGGTGAGCGTGCTCGGGTCACGGACGAACGAAAAATACACGGGCAAGCAGGGTGTGCTGACCATCGAAGCTGACGGCACGACCACCGAAGCGCGCGCCGAGGACTTTGACGCCGTTGTGATCCCCGGCGGAATGGCCCCGGATCGGATGCGCACCAACATGAAGACCGTGCGTTTCGTTCAGGACGCGATGGCGCAGAATAAAATCGTCGCCGCCGTCTGCCACGGGCCGCAGGTGTTAATCGAAGGCGATGTGTTGAAGGGCAAGCGCGCCACCGGCTTTCGCGCGATACGTAAAGACATGGAAAACGCGGGCGCAAATTATGTGAACGAACCGCTCGCCACCGACGGTAACCTGATTACTTCGCGGCGGCCCGGCGATTTGGCTGTCTTTACCACAGCAATTCTCAGTCAGCTCGGACTCAGCGTTAAAGGCACAGACCTGCCTGACGTGAACGACCGCCGCGCCGAGTGGTGGAAACTCGCGGAGGAATGGGGCGGATCGACCGCAGATGAGATCATCGATGCGCTCAACACGGGGATCCGCGGCGAGCGTTACGCGCTGGAAGCTTTCGAGCATTACGCCGAGAAGACCTCCGATGAAGAACTGCGCGGAGTCTTCAAAGAAATCTGCGCGAACAAACAACATCATCTGCAAATGCTGGAAGGACGCCTCGCCGCGCTCGGCGGGAAAGAAACCTTTCAGGCGGCGGGCAGCGGAGCCTACGCGACACTGAAGAGTTGGTTGCAGTCGAGCAATGACGTGGCGATCCTGCGGCGCGCGCTCGGGGATTTGCAGACCGGAGTGGTTGACGCTTTCAACCTGACCGTCAAGTTGACGGACCCGGAGACGACGGCCATCTTTGACGAGATCGAGGTTGATCTGGCGAAGAATGAGCAGCGCGTGGCAGATCTCTATCACGCGCGTTCGACATCGAAGGAAGCGAAGCCGGCGACGCCGACCACCGGAGCCGCCGTCAGTGCCTGACAATTCGATATAAACGAAAGCGCTCATCGTCACCTAGAGCGCCCGTCTGAAGAATCCATCACCAGACGGGCGCTCTTCTCGCCTTCAAGGGGCATTGACGCTGT
>JANOGZ010001292.1:0-2616 GCA_031406255.1 Pyrinomonadaceae bacterium
GGGCGACGCCGCCGAAGAGCACCAGAGCGCAGAAAAGCAGTACAGAAAAAAAGCTTCCACGCGGACGCACCCGGAGCGACGACGGCAGTGGCAGGAGTGGCCGCAGCAGCGGTATTTTCTGTTTCATAGCGATCTTATCCCCCTCTGCATCTCGCGCTGTAACGGAAGAGAGGTCTGATCTCGCCAGCGGAAGCTTCTCCTATGAACCCTTCGCTTTGCTGATCAGCATCCGCAGCATGATTTGCAGCTGCGAGGTGGTAAAAGGTTTGGGAAGAAAAACGACCGCGCCGGCGGCGAAGCTATCCGAAGAGAGTTTGGGATTCTGTTCCGCCGTCATCATCATCACGGGGATGCGCATCAAGCGTTTTTCCGTCCTCATGTAGCGGACCAGCTCGGGTCCCTGAATATGCGGCATCATCACATCGAAGATTCCGGCGAGGAAATCCGCGTCCGACTGGAGCAGTTTATAGGCTTCGCGCCCATCGCGCGCGGGCACAACCGTATAACCTTCCTTTTCGACGATCGCTGTCACCAGGCGTAGAATCGCCGGGTCATCATCGGCGACAAGAATGCGGCGGGAGCCTGGGGGATTCTGCGCAGCCACGTTTAACTCTCCTAATCAAAGAAAATGATGAACGATGAATGCGGAATTAATTCATCATTCCTAATTCCGCATTCATCATTTCTCCTAGACTTCCACGGCCTTATTGCTTTCGTCCACACGAGCCAGACGGGCGGCCAGCGTTATCGCCGCGACCATGCTCGAATGTTCCGCCACGCCTTTGCCGGCGATGTCAAAGGCCGTCCCGTGATCCACGGAAGTACGGATAAAGGGTAGCCCCATCGTGACGTTGACGGCCTCGCCAAATGACAGGCACTTGACGGGTATCATCGCCTGATCATGGTAACACGAAACGACGGCGTCAAACTCTCCGCGCGAAGCGCGCAGGAAAATCGTGTCGGCTGAAAATGGACCGCTCACATCAATTCGGTCGCCGGCGCGGCACGCTTCGACAGCCGGGGCGATCTCAGCCGCTTCTTCAACGCCAAACAACCCGCCCTCCGCCCCGTGCGGATTCAGCGCCGCCACCGCCAGACGCGGCTCGGCGACGCCCCAGCGCTTTAATTCGCGATCGGCTAATCTGATGATCCGCTCGATCCGGTCGCGCTCGACGAGCCGGATCGCCTCGGCGAGCGGAACGTGCGTCGAGATCAGCACGATCCGCAGGTTGCCCGCCACGAAGGCCATCGCGCACTCTTCGGCGCGGGTCAGGTGCGCGAGAAATTCCGTGTGCCCGGGGAAGCTGTATCCGCCGAGGAACAGCGCGCGCTTGTTGATCGGAGCGGTCGCGATCGCGTCCACGATTCCGGCCGCGCACAATCTGACCGCCGCCTCGATGTACTCGCCCGCCGCGCGCCCCGCCGCGCCCGATTCGATTCCCGGCTCGACCGCCGTGCTGATGTTATCGAGATGAAAGATGGTCGGCAGATCAAGCGCATCCGGCAATCGCTCATCATGGCGGACGATCTCGTAGCCGCACTGCAGGTCGAGCCGGCGGGCGGTATGCGCCAGAAGCTGCGCATCGCCGATGATGATCGGCACGCAGGCGCGCAAGACTTCCCGTTCGGCGACGGCTTTCAAGACTACTTCCGGGCCGATGCCGGCCGGATCGCCCATCGTAATGCCGATGCGGGGACGCCGCCCCCCGACGGGGAGAGGCGCACCCGAAAGCGAAGTTTGTGGAGCATCAGTCATGACAAGCTGCCGGACAGGTGAGAAGAGATGAGGGGGTTCCGCAGACGCATCATCCTCTCGCGGCGGGCAAATCCGCAGGGGAGGATTCAGGCTCAGCCGCTCGTGTCACCCGTTTCGCGATCTTCGGCTTTGTACATATACTTGATGTTATGCTTGAGAAGCAGAATGTTCGGTTCTGTCTTACGATTCACTTTAAGAGCCGCTCGATCATACCACTCGATGGTGCCTTCGATCTCTTCACCATCCTGTAACACGATTACCATCAGTGTGTGCGCATCCATCTGTTTTTTATAGTAGAAAATCTCCGCGCTGGTTTCCGACGGAGGAACGCGTTTGCGCCCCTGTGCAGCGGCGTTGGATGATGCGCCCTGCGGCGAACCTCCACCGCGGTGCGCGGTGTGAGAACCGCTGCGACCCGATGATTCGCCGCCGCCACCGCTGCCGCTATTACTGCCCCCGCGCTCTTTCGGCTGCGGCGCTTCGCGTCCTTTGACTTCCGCCAGTGTTGTGCGTATGAGTTTGCGATTCACCTTAGTTAACCTACCTCCAACAATATCAGCGACGAAACGCGAAGTGCGGTTCTTCCCCTCAGCCTGACATAAATCTTCGCGGGCGGATTTACAGCCGAACAAGCAGGGACGCGAGAACGGCCTATCACTCCCGGTGCGGGCTAGCGCGGCCTTACTTGAAAGACGAGAGACGGTAATGGACCCGTGATTGGATTACAGTCCTGTTCAGGAATGCGCGACATGCTACACGACGGGCAGGTGTTTGGCAAGCCTCGGCCAGACGTTTAAAGTTTTCGCGTATAAAGTTTCACGTCCAAAAATTTAAGGTTCCAGGTTCGCCCGGGCGAACCT
>JANOGZ010001307.1:0-1599 GCA_031406255.1 Pyrinomonadaceae bacterium
TGATTGCCTATCGCACCGCTGTGCAAACGAACGCTTGCATTCTGCCGCGCACAGGGTTGTCCCCACAACGAGAAGCGACTGCTTCGGCTACGGCTGTTACAATCTTCGGCACCGCCGAGGGATTACGTTCCTCAATCGCAGCTCTTACCGGGTTCCCTTCAACTAACCCCGTCGCGGCCTCTAAGGCCGACGGGCTTATTGAGGGCAGCGTTAATAGCGACGACTGTGAATCTTTAAAACCGGCTGCCGTAAGGAGCGACATAATTACTTCAGGATCGTGCAAGCAGAATGGCACTTCATAGAAATTTGGGGGATCATGCTCAAAGAATGTCGAGATGGTTGTGTGTGCTATGTGGGCGAGGTCGTTTTGTTCGATTGCATCCCATACGCTAAAGAGGAAGGTGCCGCCGGGTTTCAATACCCGATATGCCTCACGGACAGCCCTTTCCTTATCTGGGACAAACATTAATCCAAACTGACATACCACAACATCGAATGATTTATCGTCGAAGGGTAGATTAGTTGCATCAGCCTGCTTCCATTCAATGACCTCTTCCGGTCTGAATTTATGGGCGGCATAAGCAATCATTGCTTCGTTCAGATCAGTCGCCATAAGTCTTACGCTGTGTGGAAGGTGATCGCGCAGTCGGCGTGTCACAATGCCCGTACCGCACGCCAGTTCCAGGACCGATGCGCCTCCTTGAACATTTACTCGCTCGACCATATCGGAGGCGTAAGGCTCAAATAAAGCTGGGCCTAGATAGCGGTCATAGTTTTCAGGAATCGAGCCGATAAAGGCCGTATGTTGATCTGTCATGTTCTAATTCCTTCCAACAAACGCAGCTAGTCATTTAAAGCGCACCTGATTGCTAACGCCTGGCGCCCAGCTTAACCGGCGCGCCGCCAACTGGAAGGATAAAATGCAAGCTTATTGCGCGTTCGGTTGAAGCTGTTGTCAGGCGCGGCCTTCCACGGCACTCTCCTACTGTCCCCTCGCCAGCCTCTCCATTTCATTCTTGATCAGGAGCAGACGTTGGTTCTCAGCCATGTCGTTTTCCAACTCCCACATCCCTGCCGATCGTCCTTCGACGCTAATCCTCAAACAGGCGATTCTTTCGTCCGGCATGGGCTTCCGCCGCGGCATACAGTGTTCCCACCCCCGCTGCTCCATCAATAGCCTCAAGAGATTAACAATCTGCTGACTACTGACGAAAGCGTGCGTCACATGGGGACGCGGCTCACCCGCCGCCCGTTCATGACACTCGACGTTGCCGTCGCCACGGACGCTGATCGTCACCCCGCCCCAGAGCCCGTGCGTGTCGTCATAGACCACCTCGAGATCAGCGGGGACGTCCGGTCAGGCGACCATAGCTTTCAGTCTCATCGCGATCGGGTCATCTGCGTTCGTAGTGGTTAGATCGTGGGTCATCATAGACATCGTGTCTTCACGCGAAAGCGCCTAACGCCGGAATTGAGCGGCGCGCACGAACCGCCATCAGCGACAAGTCTTGCATGAGAGGCACGCTTGATGCGCGTCCGCTCCAATGACTTGTTAGGTGCGGCCTTCCCTATGGCTTCCTCTTCGGTGTCGGTGAGGGC
>JANOGZ010001320.1:0-5973 GCA_031406255.1 Pyrinomonadaceae bacterium
ATGTGCGTCGGCGGCGGGCAGGGCGCGGCGACCGTCTTCGAGAATCTTCAGAATTAGTTGGCGCGGGTCGTGATGGATGACAACCTGCCAGCGGAACTGATCGAGCTGCGCGGCCGCGCGGCGACCTTCACAGGGTTAATCACGAATCATCAACACGAAGCCGTTCATGCATGAGAGGAACGAAGTGAGTTCGATGCGTTTTAGAGATAAAGTCGTATGGGTCACGGGCGCCTCGTCCGGCATCGGCGAGGCGCTCGCCTACGCCTTCAGCCGTGAGGGAGCGAAGCTCGTCCTCTCGGCGCGGCGCGCGGAAGAGCTCGAGCGCGTGCGCGCGAGCTGCGCGGGCGGGAAAGATGCCCATCTCGTTCTGCCGCTCGATCTCACGCGATCCGACGAGCTGCCGGGGAAAGCGCAGCAGGCGCTCGCGCGTTTCGGTCGCGTCGACATCCTCGTCAACAACGGCGGAGTGAGCCAGCGCTCACTGGCGAAGGACACATCTTTCGACGTTGACCAGGCGCTCATCAACATCAATTACCTGGGCACGGTGCGGCTCACCAAAGCCGTGCTGCCGTCAATGCTTGAGAGACGCGCGGGACACTTCGTCGTCATCAGCAGTCTCGTCGGGCACGTCGGCACGCCGTTGCGGTCGGCGTACGCGGCTTCCAAGCACGCGCTCCACGGCTTCTTCAACAGTTTGCGCGCCGAGGTATGGCGCGAGAACATCAAAGTCACCATCGTCTGCCCCGGCTACATTCGCACCGACGTTTCGATCAACGCTTTCGCCGGCGACGGCAGCAAGTTTAACAAGATGGACGAGAATCAGGAGCAGGGAATGAGCCCCGCCGAATGTGCCGCGCGCATCCTCGACGCCGTGGCGCGCGAGAAGGAGGAGGTCCTGATCGGCGGCAGAGAGAAGATGGCGGTTCTCCTCAAACGTTTCTGGCCGTCACGCCTCTCGAAGATGGTGCGCGTGCCGTAGGCCGTGTTGCCGCACTGGTTGATACGATTTTTTCTCGATGGATTAAAGGATGAGCGACGCGCCCCCTTCGGTCGAAAAACTTTCTCCCGCGCCGGGCGAGACGATTGATTCATCGGACACCAGGCCCGTGCGGGCGAGCGAGCAACTCGATTGGGATCGGCTCGGCGGCTATGTGCGCGAGAAACTGTCCGCCGTACTGGGCGACCGCTTCGATGCCGCCGCCCCGCTGCAGGTCGAGCAGTTTCCCGGCGGCCATTCGAACCTGACCTACCTGCTACGCTTCGGGAATCAGGAGTTCGTGATGCGCCGCCCGCCGTTCGGGCCGGTGCCCCCGAAGGCGCACGACATGGCGCGCGAATATCGCATTCTCGAAGCCGTGCATCCGGTATTTCCCCTCGCGCCGCGCCCCTTCGTGCTCTGCGAAGATACGAACATCACGGGTTCTACCTTTTATCTCATGGAGCGCCGGCGCGGCCTCGTGGTGCGCCACGACGAGCCGCCGGAACTGGCCGACCGGCCCGCCGCGCGGCGCCGGGTCAGCGAGTCGATGATCGCCGCGCTCGCCGACCTCCACGCGGTCGACATCACAGCGCACGGCCTCGCGGCGCTGGGCAAGCCCGCCGGATTCGTCGAGCGGCAGGTGCGCGGTTGGAGCGAGCGCTGGAAGAGAGCGCAGACGAGCGAGCTGCCGGAGATGGACGCGCTCGCCGCGTGGTTGGCCGAACGTCTGCCGCCCGACACGCCGCGGCCGACGCTGGTGCACGGCGACTTCAAGCTCGACAACGTGATGCTGGACGCGCGCGACATCGGGCGTCTCGTCGGCGTGTTCGACTGGGAGATGAGCGCCGTCGGCGACCCGCTCGTCGATCTCGGCATCCTGCTCTGCTACTGGGTACACGCCGCGACGTTGTCGCAGCGCGACGCCGTGACCTCCGTCACGCACTGCCCGGGCTGGTTCACGCGCGCGGAGGTGCTCGAACACTACGGCGCGCGGACGAAACTCGATCTGACGAACATCACTTTCTACGAAGTGTTCGCCGTCTTCAAACTCGCCGTCGTGCTGCAACAGATATTCTACCGCTACCACCGTGGTCAGACCGACGACCCGCGTTTCGCCGCGCTCGACCAGCGCGTGACGTGGCTCGCGCGCATCGCGGTGACGCTCGCTGAAAAATCCTGAAGGTTATCAATTTGCTATGAAAATCAACGCCGCTATTTTATGGGAACAGGGCGCACCGCTCTCAGTAGAAGAGGCCGAACTCGGGGCGCCGCGCGCGGGCGAGGTGCTGGTCGAGGTGAAGACCGCCGGGGTGTGCCGCAGTGACCTGCACCCGGCGCGCGGCGACTGGCCGGCGCGCACACCGCTCGTGCTCGGGCACGAAGGCGCCGGGATCGTGCGCGAAGTCGGCGCAGGCGTGACGCGCCTTCGCGCGGGCGATCACGTGGTTTTCTGCTGGGCCCCCCCGTGCGGCGTCTGTCCTCCCTGTCTCGAAGGGCGTCCGGTGCTCTGCGACCGCCTGGAGCGGACGACCTACCGCAACCGCCTGCCCGCGGGCGGCACGCTGCTGCATGCGCGCGGGCAGGACGTGGCTCATTTCAACGGCACGGCCTGTTTCGCGGATTTCGCGGTGGTGGCCGAGGAGGGCGCGATTCCGGTCCCCGCTGATGTGCCGTTCGAGGCGCTGGCGACGCTGGGCTGCGCGGTCATCACCGGCGTCGGCGCTGTTGTGAATGCGGCCCGCGTGGAAGCGGGCGCTCGGGTAGTGGTCGTCGGCGCGGGCGGCGTCGGGTTGAACGTCGTGCAGGGCGCGGTGCTCGCCGGGTGTGAAAGGATCATCGTGGTGGACACGCGCAGCAAGCCGCTCGCGCTCGCGCGCGAGTTCGGGGCGACCCACGTCGTCGAGGCTTCGACGGAGGACGTCACCGGGCAGGTGCGCGAACTGACGGACGGACGCGGCGCGGATTATGTCTTCGATACCGTCGGCGCGCCTGAGACTATCGCGCAGGCGCTCGGATTCGCGCGCAAGGGCGGAACGGTCGTGCTGACCGGCCTGTCGCGGACAGACGCGCTCGCCTCGATTCGCGTCTTTCCTTTCGTGATGCAGGAGAAGCGCCTGATCGGTTCGCTCTACGGCTCGGGCCAGCAGTTGAGAGATATTCCGCGCCTCGTCGCGCTCCATCAGGAGGGCAAACTGAAGCTCAGTGAACTCGCCACGCGCACCTACCGCCTCGACGGCGTCAACGACGCGCTGGCGGCACTGGCCTCCGGCGAGGGCGCGCGCGGCATCATCCGCTGGTGAGCGGGCGCGCGCCGTCTTATCTTGTAACGCTTCGATCGCCACAACCGTGCGTTTTTTCTTTAACCAACAAGCAGCACTTTGCCGCTGCGTCCGGGTCGCTCGGCGTGCTCGACGGCGGTGAGCACGTCGGTCAGTGGATATTCGGCTTCGACCGGCGGCACTATTTCGTTGGTCGCCATCGCGCGCAGCGCCTCCGCCGGATTTCCGAACTCGCTAAAGCGGACGCTTTTCATAGTCGCCCCTCTCGACGAATGATCATCAAAATAATTTTGATGAAGAATGTTTCAGCGCTTCGTCGTGGATCGCGTTGCGGCGTTTGAGCTACCCGCCCGCGTCTGATGAGTGGCCGGCGAGCGCGGCGCGCAGCGCCGGAGGAATCTCCGCCGGCTTACCGTCCTGCACGACCACGACGGTCATCGTTCCCTCGATCGCCAGCTCTTCACCGGCGTCGAAAACCTGGTAGTCGTAGCGGATCGAGGTGCGCCCCATCTTGCCGACCGCGAGCCGCAGGCGAAACGGCGCGTCGAGCGCGATCATGCGGTGGAACTGGCATTCGAGATGCACACGCGGGAAGTCGTAATTCCTTCGCCTGACATCCATCGGCCAGTCGATTCCGCGCAGGAGTTCGCTCTCGGCCTCTTCGACGATCTCGAAGATGCGTGGAAAGTGAAGTCGTCCGGCGGCATCCGCATCAGCCCACCGGAGACGGCGGTTGAATTCTACGAAAGCAGGAGGCATGTGTGTCATTCCCTATTCGTCGAGGAATCGTGTCGTCTCGCCGAGGAACAGTTCCAGCTGGTCGTGATGCAGCCAGTGCCCGGCACCGGGGACGTTGACGAAACGGTAATCTTCCAGCAACTGTGCGCGCCCGTCCTTTTCCGGATCGCTCGCCCAGCTCTCCATCCCGCGAAACAGTAGCACGGGGCAGGCGATCCGTTTGTATAGCTCGGCGGCCTGCGCGACGTCGAAGCCGTAGGGGGGCCAACTGCGCACGAAGGGGTCGAACTTCCACACGTATGATCCGTCCGGGTTGCGGTTCGAGCCGTGGAGCGTCAGATGACGCGCCATCTCTTCCGAGAGGTGCGGGTTGGCCTCGCGCATCCGCGCGATCGCCGCCGCAAGGTCTGGATACGCGCGCGGCGAGCGGCGTTCGACCTCGCGCATCGCTTCGATCCACCGGCGCAACCGGTCAGGAAACGGGTCTTTCTGCAGGGGATGCGTCGGCGGCGGCCCCATGCCTTCGATGGCGACCACCTTACGCACCGCGTCGGGAAAAGTGCCGGTGTAGCAGAGCGCGACGACGCCGCCGAGCGAGTGGCCGACGAGCGTGAGCGGGCGCGCGGCGATCACGTCGCAGAGCGCGGCCAGATCGAGGACGTGCTCGGCGACCGAGTAGAGCGCGCCCGGCGCCCACTGGCTGTCGCCGTGGCCGCGCAGGTCGAGCGCGTAGACGTGGTAGTCGGCGCGCAGGGTGGCCGCCACCCAGTCCCAGCTGCGCGCGTGATCGAGCCCCCCGTGCACCAGCACGAGCGGCGGTCTGTCGTTGTGCCCGTAATCCCAGTAGTGCAGCTTCAGGCGATGCGAGTGAAAAAAGAGCGAAAGCGGCTCCAGTTGTAATGTGTGGGTCATTGCAGGCGGCAGTCTCTGTCCCCTCTTGGTGTGAAGTCGAGACTGATGCGCGGTCGTCGCGAGTCTGTTAAAGAGTAAGGAGAGCCCCTCCGCTAGAGGCTCTCCTGAAAAACTTCGGACGTTCTGTTGCCGACCGCTTAAAAATTGAAGCGGAGGCCGAACTGCAACTGCCGCGGCGCGGCGGCCGAAGTGAAGCCGAGGGGCCGCGTCGGCGCTGCCGCGCGGTTGCCCTGGGCGGGCGTGGTGGTCAGCGCCATCAGTTGATCGAGCGGGAGGCTCCCGACGACGTTGTTGATGCCCGCCAGGTTCGTCCGGTTGAAGAGGTTGAAACCTTCAAAGGTGAGTTCGATGAACATGGTTTCCTTGAAAGGAAATCGTCGCGCGAGGCGGGCATCAAAGCTGTAGAAGGGCTCGCCAATGCCGGTGTTGCGTCCGACCGCAAAGGGGCGATCCGACTGCGAGCGCCCGTCAGCGTTGGCATCTACTCCGAGGAGGAGATTGAAGGGGCGGCCCGAGCCGGCGATGAAGATGGGCGAGAAAAGCCAGTTACCGAGAATTTTGTCTGTGACCGTGTCGCCGTTGTACGGGCTCTGGAAGACGCCGCTGAAGACGGCGCGGTGGCGCTGGTGGAAAGCCGACAGCGCGCGATCGAGTCGCAGGTTCAAAGGATTCTGCGCCGAGAAGTCGCTGTTGAAGTCGGTCACTTCGTCAATCGACTTGGAGAAGGTGTAGTGCGCGTTGATGCTGAAGTTGTTGGCGAAGCGCCGCTGCACGGAGATCGTGGCCGCGTGGTAGAAGGTGTTGGCGGACGATTCGTAGATGTTGTCTTGCAGCCGCAGCGGATTGCGGAAGTCGCTCGTCAATCCGGCGGCGACCTGCGCCGCGTTCGGGAAGCGGATGAAGGTCGGCAGATTGGTGAACGGGCTGATCGGCCCCGTCGCCTTGAACTGGTTGATGTCACGGTTACGCGTCAGGTGCAGTCCGCGTGTAAAGAGGTAACTGACGTCGAGCGAAAGGCCCGCTCCGAGATCGCGTTGCGCTCCAAGGCTGGCCTGGTACGTGGTC
>JANOGZ010000002.1:0-1575 GCA_031406255.1 Pyrinomonadaceae bacterium
GGCCGGCCGGACCGCCGAAGGAGATAAAGCCGAGCTTGAGCCAGAAGCGAAACGCTTCGCCGAAGGAGACATGACGCTGCTCCACGATTGTTTTCATGGATGTCTCGCCACCCGTTACGCCGCCCGTCGCGCCGGCCGGTATGGTTACTGTGGCCGGTTCATGCGCTCCGCGGCGGATAGCGGCAGCGGGGTCGTCTATGGTCATGTCGCTTCGATCCTGGCTAAGCGCTCCCGGGCTGGCGCGCGTCGAGCGCCGCCGCGGCGAGCGTGTGAAAGCGGCGGCGGACACCATTGATATTAACGAAGGGCAGAGGGCGCGCGTGCGTCCGATTGGTTAAAAGAATAAAGACGCGCCCGCGCGCGGAATCTATCCAGCAACTCGTGCCGGTAAAGCCGAGATGCCCGAAGCTGTCAGGTGACAGCGCCGGCCCGGCCGTCGACTCCGGCGTCGCCGCCAGTTGCCAGGCGAGTGAGCGCGCTTCCTCCAATCCTTCGGTCATGTTCGTGCGAAAAAGCGCGCACGTCGCTGGAGCGAGCAGCGCCGTCTGCGCGGCGATGAACTGTTCGGCGATGCGCAGTGTTTCGTGCGCGGTCGAAAACAGACCGGCATGACCGGCCGCGCCGCCGAGGAAATGAGCGTTGCCGTCATGCACTTCGCCCCAGATCAAATGTGTGCGCCAGCCCTGAAACTGGCGCGCTTCCGGTTGACCCGCGCACATCCCTCGTTCGTAGTCGTTGCCGGTCTCGCAGGCCGCCACCTCCGTCTGCAATGCCCGGGCGGGATTGAAAAATGTCCGCGCCAGCGCGAGCGGCTCGAATATTTCGCGCCGCGCGAGTTCGGCGAGGGGCGCTCCGGTGATCCGTTCGAGCAGCAGGCCGAGCGTGATGAAACCGAGATCGCTGTAGATCACGCGCGCGCCCGGCGCGCTGTTGAGCTTCGCTTCGGCAATCACTTCGAGCGCGCGTTCGGGCCGGCCGCCGGTCAGGATGTAGAGCGGTAGCCACGCCGGAAGCCCGGAGGTGTGCGTGAGCAAATGGCGAACGGTGAGAACGCGCTTGTCGCTCCGGTCGAATTCGGAAAGGTAGCGCGCGACGGAAACATCCGGCTCCAGCCTCCCGCGCTCGATAAAGCGCGCCGCAAGAAGTCCTGTGACGAGGGGTTTCGTGAGCGATGCGAGATCATAGATCGTGTCGAGCGTTGCCGCGCGGCCGATTTCGGATCCTTCGCGTAAGAGGACCGCGTCGCCGAGCGCGCCGGCGAGCCGCACGCGCTCTCGCTCGGCGACGAGATAAACGGCCGACGGGAAATCGCCGGCGGCGATTCGTTCCGCCAGCAGCGCTCGAATAGCCTCGTCGCCAGTCGTCAGTTCAGTTATCGTGGACACACATCACCCGGCACCGTAGTAGTGGCAGGTTATTTGAAAGCGCTCAGACCGGCGCGCGTCGCGTGGGTGTGGATACGTTCGAGCGCGCGCAGCGCGAGCGCGAGCGCGCGGCGTCCCTCCACGCCCGGCACGGGCGACACCGTTTCCCCGCGCGCGGCGGCGAAAAAGGTCTCGATCTCGGCGCGCAGCG
>JANOGZ010000093.1:0-2603 GCA_031406255.1 Pyrinomonadaceae bacterium
CGCGGCTCATCCTCTTCGGCCGCGATCCGTTTGAAACGCTGCGGATCTCGGACGCGAATCTACGGCATCAGACGGAATACGAGCTTCGCAGCAAGCTCATTCAACTGCGGCGGCTCTACATTCCGGCGTCTGCGTCGGTTGAGAAATTGTCTGACTTGATGCGTGATAGCCTGACCAGCTTCGCGCTGCTGTTCGCTCCGGTCTTGATGCTCAGCGGTGTGGAACCGCCCGTCCTAAAACGCGAGTGCGTGCGCGCGACCGTGCGCCTGCTCGGGCTCGACGCCGAGCCGTTCGAACGAATCTTCGACTTGCCGCGCGCCGGCGAGCATCCGTTAACTGATGTTGGAGCCAATGAGCTTTTCGCCGCCTATCTCACGCAAATCGAACGCGTCATCGAAGCGGTTGATCGTATCGAAGTGACAGAAGTTGCAAGCTGATGAGTGGCACGGATACTTCTTTTTATCCCGTCACGCATCACCAAAATTAAGGAGAGAAATACCAATGAACAGGAAGAAGATGTTGCTACTGGCTTTCGTCGTGTTCGTCTCGATGACGGCCAGCGGGTGCGGCTATAACACGTTGCAGTCGAAGCAACAGAATGTTAAAGCGAAATGGTCGAATATCGAAAACCAACTCCAGCGCCGCGCCGATTTGATTCCAAACCTCTTCGAGGCGGCGCGGGCCGCCGGCATCCAGGAACAACAGGTCTTCGGAGACATCGCCGCCGCGCGCTCACGACTTTTAGACGCCAAGAACGCTCCGCCGCAGGGCGAGGGCGGCGACAAGTCGCCCGAACAAAAGCAGGCCATCATCGACGCCAACAATAGCTTCGGCGGGACTCTCGGACGCCTGCTGGTGCTGACGGAAAATTATCCGAACTTGAAATCCAATGAGAATTTTCTGAAGTTTCAGGACTCGCTGGAGGGTACGGAAAACCGCATCGCCGTCGCGCGCAACGATTACAACGGCGGCGTGCAGGACTACAACACGACGCGCGGCAGCTTCCCGACGGTTCTTTCGGCCAAGCTTTTCGGGTTCAAAGAGGAACCCTATTTCAAAGCCGAAGAAGGATCGCGTGAGGCGCCGCGGATCAACGCCGAATCGATGCGCAACAACCAGGGCGGCGCGGCGCCTCCGGCGACGCGTTAACCTTCGAAAGCTCGCTCTGGCAGAGCGGCGGTGGCTTCCCGCGCCGGACGAGCGGCAACGAACTACAGCATCAGGAGACCGCCTTTCGGTCGAAAGGCGGTCTCCTGATAAACTTCCCGGAGTCGCGCACCACGCGCTCAGGAACCGGCCGAGCGATCACCAAGCGCGCGTCTCAAAATCCCCGCGAGCTGCACATTCCGCAATGGTCGCAGGGCTTTCCGCCCGGCTCAACGGTGCACGACTTTTCGCGCTCGAAATAATCCACCAGCTCCGCGACGGCCTCGCCGACACCGAAGCGTTCCTCGCTCGGGTGCGCCACCGCCGGAACGTACGTGCCGCTCAGCCACAGCGAACGCGCCGGCGTCGCGGTTGCTCCTCCGGCTGAGCCTTTCTCCTGCCGGGATCGCATGCTTTCACCGCGTGGCGGATCGTCGCCCGCGTCGTCGCTCGCGCGTGCAGCGGTTTCGCATCCCTCATCATGACTGATGTGCGATTCGATGTGCGCCAGACGCTTCTGGAGTTCCGTCAATCCGGCACGCAGCGCGGACAGGTCGCCGCCGCCGCCGGACGCCGCCGCCGAGCGTGCCTCGTGCTCCTCCGCAGTTGTAGTACTCGACAGACGACGCGCGATGCGTTCGGCGACTGAACGAATTTGATCTTGTTCGGTGCCCATCGCGTTCAGCCTCTTATCCTTCCGCCTTCTCCCAGCAGGTCAATTCGATCCACCACCCCGACGATCGCGGAATCAATCGCCGCGCCGGGTGCGCCTGTCGCCGCGGTGGAAGCGCCCCAGCCTTCCTGTACGATCAGAACCATGTCGCCCACGCCCGCGTCCACCGAGTCGAGCGCCAGCAGCGTCGCACCGGTCTCTTCGCCTTCGAGAGTGACGGGTTGACATAGCATCACGCGCGCATTCTCGTAGCGCTCGTTCTTCTGCGTCGCCACCACGTTTCCGAGGACGCGCGCTAACATCATGAGCGGCGTCTCCCTCTGGTCACATGCTGATCCGAATCGACGATCGCCACGATCGTACAATCCGTCGGCGTGTCTTCGCGCTTGAAAGGGAAGCTCGCCTCCTTGCCTCGGCACCAGAACACCAGTTCGCCCCCGCCGGCTCCGATCGCGTCGAGCGCCACCAGCGGATTGCCCTGCGGCTGGAGATCGGCGTCGAGCGATTGAATCACGAGCAGCTTACGCCCGTCGAGTGAATCGTTCTTTACGGTCGCCACCACAGTTCCGATAACTCGCGCCAGTTGCATAGGCTAATCATTGGTAAAATCTACCGTGTCCACGATCCCGACGATCGCCGCGTCAACCGGGGCGTCTTTCATTCCTTCGGCGAGCCGCGCGCTGGAACCCGCTACGACCAGCACGCGCTCGTGGTAGCCGGCGCCGACCGTATCGACGGCGATCACGTAACCGCTGGCGTCCGACCCATCGATATTTAAAGGGCG
>JANOGZ010000138.1:0-3594 GCA_031406255.1 Pyrinomonadaceae bacterium
GCAGCGGGGCGCGTCAACGTGACATCGCCTTCAAGTCGGCCCCGGGCGCACGCCGCCCGCCCGAACGGGCACCTGCCGACAAGTCGACGATCGTGGTCGTCCCGCGCCCCAAGTCCAAGGGCGAAGATTTTATTAATACACCCGATAATCCCGAGGTCATTCGCTGATCTTTTCCTGACCTCACGCATCACTTTAGACGTCGGCGCGCCGCCCGCACTTCAAGAAGAATCTTCAGAGCCGAAAGTTTAATAGTCTACGCACGCCTGTTAACTAATACCATCTGGTGTTCCTTAAGAGTCCCTGATTCGGCTTTTGCGGGTCGGGGAAGGGGCCGCCAGAGAATAGCTCCACCCCGGGTGCCCGGCCCCGTGTCCTGGCCACATCGATTGCTGATGAGGCTTGCTCGCTGCTTCTCTGAAGCGGCATCCTCTCGATTCTGGCAGGGCGTTGGAGAGGTCGCCCGTCAAGGCAGCGGCGTTGATGACAGAGCGGGTGGTAGTCAGGCAGACCTGCGCTCTCAGTGACAATCCGCGCCGGGCGCATCTTATCAGCGGGGCGACCTTCATCCGGGGTGTTCATCTTAAGCTCCCGCGATACGGACAACCATTCGCTCATCGCCCGACGTCAGATTGGCGTCCCTAAATGCTTGATGCCGCAACCGGATTTTCGATACACTCGCGATGCACGAACTAAGACGGTGCGCTCGCGCGCGCACTTACCTGATAATGGAGCGGTCGGTTTTATATTGATGCGTCCCCATCTTATTCTCTGCCCTGCCCTCATCCTGCTTTTATCGCTGGTGGCCTCCGCCCAATCCTCGCGTCGGCGGACGGACGGTGAGCCCGTCAACCGATCGCGAGAAGAGATGCTGGATCGCGCGGCCATCAAGCACGAAGAGGAGAATTATCAGGAGATGATCGAGCGCGCCAAAGAAAACGCTCAACTCGGCGCTGAGCTTCACAGCTCCTTCGAGCGTCATAAATCTCTCAGCCGTGACGATCTGAAAAAACTCGAGCGGATGGAGAAACTCGCGCGGCGGATCCGTAGCGACGTGGGCGGCTCAGGCGATGAAAATGCGCTGAAAGAGCCTCCGCGCGCACTTGACGCCGCTTTTACGCGTCTGGCCGAGCTGGCCGAAAAGGTGCACGAGGGGGTGGAGAAAACGTCGCGCCACATCGTTTCGGCCGCGGTCATCGAGCGCTCCAACGAGCTCGTCGAATTGATCCGCTACATCCGCAAGTTCTCATCACGATGATGCTTTTAAAAAATATCTCGGGTCGCTTTCGTCGCGCGCCGCAAAATAGCAACCGCCGCTGGTTGCCGGTGCTGCTTGTGAGCGGCGCCGCCGCGCTTATCTCCATACCGCTTCTTATCCTCGCGCACGTTGGGCGCGCCCAGGATGATGAAGTCGTTCGCGTCAACACCGACCTCGTCGTCCTCAATGTTACCGTGACGAATGAAAACGGCGAGTATGTCCACAGGATTCCCCGGACGGATTTTAAAGTTTTCGAAGACGGGCGCGAACAACCGATCTCCACTTTCAGTGTCGAGGAGACGCCGTTCGCCGCCGCGCTCCTGCTCGACACCTCAGGCAGCATGGAAGGACGGCTTTCCCTGGGAAGATCGGCGGCGATACGTTTCCTCGACGGCCTGCGCCCCGAGGATGTCGCCGCCATCTACCGCTTCGACACGGAAGTTGAGCAGGTGCAGGATTTTTCTCCGGGCCGTGACCTTCCGGCGCTCGCCTATGGCCTGAATGCTAAAGGATGGACGAAGCTTAATGATGCTATCGTCCGCGCCGCCAGTGATCTCGCCGCGCGACCCGAAAAGCGGCGGGCGATCGTGGTGCTCTCCGATGGCGCCGACACGCGCAGCGCCGCTTCCGCCGACAAGGCTCTGGCGAGCGCGCTCTCCGCCGACGCGACCGTTTATACAGTGGACATGGCTGATCCGAACGCCAGAGCGCGTGACCGCCTGTCGGCTTCCGCGGCCGGAGTCCTGCGCGATTTTGCAAACAAGAGCGGTGGCCGTTTTGTCTCCTCACCCGGCGGCAAGGCGCTGCGCGACGCGTTCGCCGGTATCGTCAAAGAATTGAGCAACCAGTACACCATCGGCTATCGACCCACCAACCGCGCGCGCGATGGACGCTGGCGCAGCATCGACATCAAGCTCGCGCGCCTCGAACTGAACGCCCGGACACGCCGCGGCTATCGCGCCCCGAAGAATTGAGCCGGTACGCCCGGGTGCTTCGATCTGGCTCGCCGGCATATCCTCTCGGCCCCGTCCGTCGATCTGAGCGACGCTTCTCGGCTCCCCGGTAAACCCTCCGTGTCATAACTTTATGGCATTGCTCCGATGATCCGCGCGCCTTTTTTCACCCGACGGCTGATATCCCTACTAGCAGCAAAATCGCGGCAGAGCCTGATATGATACGGATTATCGTATTCACTGATTATCGACTGGAGGCGTGGCGGGGCACTAACCGGAGGCTTTCAAATACTCGTTTCGTTGCGCGATTTGTCGCCGTGGCGTTCGAGCGCCAGTTTGATGAGCCGGTCGATCACGTGGCGAAAGGGAAGGCCCGACGCCGCCCACATCTTTGGATAACCGGAGACTTCCGTGAGGCCCGGCATCGTATTCAATTCGTTAATCAATAACTCGCCCGTGTCCCGTCTGAGAAAGAAATCCACGCGCGCGAGGCCCGCTCCGTCGACGGCTTTGAACGCCCGCGTCGCCATGCGCTGGATACGCGTCGTCAGTCGCTGCGCGAGCGGCGCCGGAACGACGAACTCGACGTGTCCGGTGCCGGCATACTTCTCCGTGTAGTCGAGAAACGCCGCCTGCTCATCGAGCACCACATATTCTCCCGGCAGGCTCGCCTGCGGAGAGTCGTTGCCGAGCACGGCGCATTCTATCTCGCGCGCGTCCAAGCCTTCCTCGACGATTATTTTGCGATCATAACGCGCGGCTGTATCGATCGCCTGCTCCAGTGAAGCGCGCCCGGTCGCCTTCGAGATACCGACGGAGGAGCCGAGATTGGCCGGTTTGACGAAGCACGGGAAGCCTATTTCGCGCATTACGCGCCGCGCGACACGGGCTCGATCGCGCTCCCATTCGGCGCGCAGAAACCACGTGTAACGGCAGACCGGTAGTCCGGCATCGCGAAAAAGCGCCTTCATGACTACCTTATCCATACCGCAGCTCGAGACCAGCACGCCGCAGCCGACGTATGGAAGGCCCGCCATCTCCAGTAGACCTTGAATCGTTCCGTCTTCGCCGTAGGTGCCGTGAATCACCGGGAAGACGACGTCCAGCGCCTCGGCTTGGGCTGTGGCGGGCTCGCCGTCGCGATCGAGCGCGACCAGTCCGCGACGCGAGGGATCGCCGATAATCGCGACCGCCTCTTGCCCTTCGGCGACGATTTTTTCCGGCGACAGACGCGCGGCCTCCTCCGGCATCAAACGTTCCGCTTCCGCGGGCGAAAGCCAGTGACCCTCTTTCGTAATGGCGACGGGGACGACCGTGTACTGGTGATGATCGATCGCCTCGATGACGGCGCGCGCTGAACGCAAAGAGATCTCGTGCTCACCCGAG
>JANOGZ010000140.1:0-3869 GCA_031406255.1 Pyrinomonadaceae bacterium
GCGATAGTACGTTTAGCTGGATTCTTGCGCCAGCGGAAAATTGATGTTCTTCATACACATCTAGTAATGTCTTCGCTGATTGGTCTGATGGCGGCGCGGTTGGCACGGACTCCGGTTCGTGTGATGACACGCCACCATGCCAACGCTGTGCTTTTGTCGGGGAGTCGCCTCGCCCTAGCTGTTGACCGCTTCACCAGTCGCTACCTGGCGAATGAGATTATCGCCGTCTCAAAGGCTACGGAGCGGGCGATCATAGAGATTGATGGGGTGCGAGAATCCAAAGTCACCGTGGTGCCTAACGGCTTCGACTGGAGCCGCGTCCGATCAAGCCCGGAGGCATGCCGCGCAGTGCGAAGTGAATTCAGGCTTGGCAGCGATCCCGTGCTATGTACAGTTGGTCGCCTCGATCCGTTAAAAGGACACGATGTCCTGCTCCGTGCGTTTGTCGAAGCTGGTTTGACGGAGACCGCGCGACTGCTGATTGTAGGGCTGGGACCACAGGTGAGGTTGCGAGAGATGGCACTGAGCTTAGGCATCGCCGACCGTTGTATTTTCACGGGCCATCGGCGTGACGTTTACGATATCATGTCCGCCTCGGATCTGATCGTCCACCCCTCACTATCGGAGGCGCACAACCAGGTGATTATCGAGGCCCTAGCCCTGGGAAGGCCCGTGGTGGCAACAGCCGTGGGAGCCGCCGCCGACGCGGTTATTCCGGGGGTGACCGGCTGGCTGGTTCCTCCGGGTGACCATATCGCGCTTGCCAGAAGCATTCATGATGCTTTGGCAGACCCGCACCGTGCTCGGGCCTATGCTCAAAGCGGACAACAATTGGTACGCTCGATGTACCCAATTCAGCACACGATTAAGGGTTATGAGGCCGTGTATGCGCGACGCTTGCCAAGTGAATAGCATGAAGATTTGCCTCGTCACGGTTGGGGCCGCCGGCGGCGACAGCATACATCACAGCCAGGATCGAGCGGCACCAGCGTTAATATTTTGTGCCCATCACGATGACAGGGCGGTCTATCAGCTTACCGGCAATGCCGCCCAACATGGGGACACCTCTGATCTCAAGGAGACGCTATGGATCTAGCTCGGCTCGCGCGAATCCCCGAGCGCTGCAGGCGTGACGTTCGATTGATTTTTATGCTTGAGAACTGGCGTGAGGCGCTTGCGGCAGAGTTGCATAGAGCGCCCTTGGAAAAGGTGCGGCTTCGCAATAAAGTCGTTTTGAACGGGCCGGATACCGTTGACCTTGCGTTTCTATTTCACGAGATCTGGGTGCGGGAAATCTACACTCCGCCCGGCTATGAGATCCGCGGCGGCGATTCCATAATAGACATCGGCGCAAACATAGGAGTGTTCGCAACCTTCGCCGCGACTCGCGCCAAGGGCGTCAAAGTATACGCGTATGAACCGTTCCCCGAGAATGTGGCCTGGTTGCAGAGAAATGTGGAGGAGAGTGGGCTCACTAACGTAGAAATATACCCGCAGGCGGTGGCCGGATTTACAGGCACGCGCCGTTTGCAAACCGACTCCTCCAATTGGATTATGCACTCTTTACGCAATGAAGACACAAAAGAGGAAGGCCTGCAAGTGAGCTGCGTTAGTCTGGATGAAGTCATGAACGAGAATGGGATTGAGCGGTGTGATTTACTGAAGCTCGACTGCGAGGGTAGCGAATACGAGATACTACAGGATTGCACCCCCGATACCTTGCGCCGGGTAAGGAGAATTGTGGCCGAGTATCACGAAGGCGTTCATGGCGCCGGCACTGGACGAGGCCTCTGCCGGTTTTTGGAATCGCGATCGTTTCGTATAGATCGCTTCGAACCGGTGGACGCCGGCTGCGGCTATCTGAGCGCATTCAATACTCTGGTTCAGCCTGCAGTCTGAATTACGTCGGCGCCGTTCTCTCCTATTTACAAGATTCGATCTTCTCTTCCCGAGGAAAGCGGCCGTGTGGATAGGCTTGGTGCGTGAATTCGATGCTATGAGCCTCTGCCGAGTGGGACAATAGGTCAATGCAAATATCGCTGGTGATTCCTGTTAAGAATGAGGAAGAATCATTGAGCGCTCTGATCAGCTCAATCCGCCAACAAACACGGCCTCCCGATGAGATCATCCTGGTAGATGGAGGCTCAACCGACCAGACTGTTAACATAGCACGAAAGCTAATCGCCGGTGACTCGCGGTTCAGAGTGGTTGAGGCGGGTGATGCAACTCCCGGGAAAGGGCGCAATATCGGCATCACGGCCGCGCGTCATGAGTGGATCGCACTGACGGATGCCGGCATCAGCCTGGAGCCGACATGGCTCGAGCGTTTGATTGAGGTTGTCGAGCGAGACGCTTCCACGGACGTCGTTTACGGTAACTACGAGCCAGTCATTAGCTCCTTCTTTGAGCGTTGTGCCGCGCTTTCTTATGCCACACCAAAGCAACAAAGGCCGGGAGGCTGGATACGCGCGCCGTTCATCGCTTCCTCGCTGATGCGCCGGGATGTTTGGAAATCGGTCGGAGGCTTTCCCGATCTTCGAGCCGCGGAGGACATGATCTTTGTCGAACGAATCAGGCAGCATGGCTTCAATGTGGGATGGGCGCCGGCAGCCACCGTGTGGTGGCAAATGCAGCCATCGCTTGGCCGCACTTTTCGAAGATTCGTCGTCTTCTCTCGCTATAACGTATGGGCCGGGTGGCAGCGATACTGGCACTACAGCGTGGCGCGCAATTATCTTGTCGGCCTTTTCTTTGTTGTCCTGGCGCTCACGCACAGTCTATGGTGGTTGGGTGTGCTACTGTTAGCTTCGCTGGCGCGCGTGGCGAGGAGCATTTGGGAGCGTCGCGAGGGACGGGGTGTTATCTGGTTGCTCAACCCAATCCAGTTTGTGACGGTTGGAGTGATACTTTTAACTATTGATGCCGCCACCTTTATCGGTTGGGTGCAGGCTATCGCTGTGCGCTCTAAATATCAGTAGCTGCCAGCACTGCTCTATCTTATCAATGGCGCGGAGGCGCGCCTGGAGTTCGGGCAGTGGATCTTCACATTTATATTGATACGAAATTGACAAGACGCGCCGCACTTATTCATTACACTTGAGCATATGGCATTCATGAAATCCGCACAACGCATGTTCCACAGCGTAGTCTACCGTTACGGCTGGGACACTCGGTGTCGTAATCTGATTCCCGCTCGTCTGCTCGGACCGGTGCTGGCAGATATGCCGCCGCAAGTTGGTCCGGTCCTGCTGGATGTTGGAAGTGGCAGCCTCGGTATCGGAACATTCCTGCCCGGCGTCTCGGTTGTGGGTACTGATGTGGAACGACCGGCGGAGCCGATCAGCGGCTTTACGTTCCATCAGGGAAATATTACGGCGTTGCCCTTCCCGGATAAATCTTTTCCGGTGGTGACTTGCATTGACGTGCTGGAACACCTTTCGCTTGCCGACCGGGAACGTGCCATCGACGAACTCGTCCGAGTTGCGGCGCGTACCGTTCTCATCGCCTGCCCCCACGGGCAGACGGCACAGGCATGCGACGAAGAGTATCGCCAAGCCTGCCAAATGCATGGTCGACCTCTGCCAGACTGGGTGAGCGAGCATCAAAGACAGCCATACCCTGTGAGCTCCACAGTTGTCGAGCGGATACGCGAGGCCGCCGGCGCGTCGGGACGCGCCGTAAAGATCTCCCAGAGCTATTGTGAACCGGCAGGCACGTGTCGCTTTGTGCGTGCCGTTGCTGCTCGCTCCAATGTGCTCTATATCGCCACCAATCTCTTATGCGGCGTGCTGTTCCCGTTAATACCTGCGCCGGATGCTGAAAGCAGCTATCGGGTGATTCTTCTGGCAGAATTGTCTTCCGATGGGAGC
>JANOGZ010000160.1:0-3362 GCA_031406255.1 Pyrinomonadaceae bacterium
TGAGGACGTCGAAACTACGCGCGAGCAGTTGAAGAGACTTCAGATCCGTCTGGCGACGCTGAACTGAATCGGGAAAAAACTCGTAAGCGGTCAGCAGTCAGCGCTCAGCTTTCAGCTAAATACAGAAGCGCGCGCCATGAAAGATTGACGCCACACATGACCGGCTGACTGCTGATGGCTGATGGCTGAACGCTTACCCGGAATCTTTATGAGTTTTTTCGATATCCTGCATCTCGCTCTCAGAAATCTGCGCGAGGCGAAGCTACGCGCGGCGCTCACGACGATGGGCGTCATCGTCGGCGTCGCGGTGATCGTGACGATGGTTTCGTTCGGTCTCGGATTACAGCGTAACACCGTCGCGCGGTTCAATGAACTCGACCTCTTTAATGAAATCACGGTCTACGGGCGAAGCCTCTCGAGCCTCGTCGCCATCGGCCTCGGCAACGGTCGCGCCGCCGAGGCGGCGAAAGGCGCGAGCGAGAGAGGTCGCCGCAAATCTTCGGCGCGCACGCTGGATGACGCTGCCCTCGCGGAAATCGCGAAAATCCCGGGCGTCGCTTACGTCGAGCCAAGCATTAATTTTACCGCGTACGTGCGCGCCAACGGCCGCGTGCAGCAGCAGACAATCGGCGGCGTGCGTGTGCCAAACGCCGCGTCGCGCTTCAAGGGATACGCCGCCGGGGACATGATCAGCGTGCCGGAAGCCGATGACGCGATCGTCGACGAAAGCTTTTTGAGCTCCTTCGGTTATCAAAAAGCATCGGACGCGATCGGCCAGCGGATAGATTTTCTCGCGCCGCCGACGCCGCAAGGGGCAGGGGGAGGCACTACTACTGCGCGGGATGGCACGGCCGGGAAGAGCCGCCGTGACGGTGACACTGCGCCGCGTGACGAGTCCGTAGGAAGCGTCGACGCCGAAGACGCAGCAGCTGAGAAGGGAGCGCCGCTGAGTTTTTTCGGCCTGCCGCTCGAAGACCTGGCCGGTGCCGAGGGGGAAGGGGGGACGTCAGAAAACGGGTCGGCGGAGCGCGGACTGGTGGCCCGTTCGTTTCGCATCGTCGGGGTGCTGAAGGATGAATTGGAGAAAGGTTCCGGTAGCAGAACGCGCTTTCGCGGCCTGATGCCGGTCGCCAACATCTACATCCCGCTGATGGCGGCGCAGGCCTGGGAGACGACGCATCGCGGTATGCTGGATGAAGTTGCGCTGCGGCTCGCACGCGAGACCGGCGCGCTCGGCGCTGACGAAACCGAAGGTTACAACTCGGCCACCGTGCGCTTGAGCGACCCTCTCGTCGTCCAGGATGTTGTGAACACCCTGACCGATGCGGGGTTCAGTACATTCGGCCTCTTCACCCAGCTCGAACAGCTACGCACCTTGTTTCTGATCATCAACTCGGCGCTCGGCTTGCTGGGCGGTATCTCACTACTGGTCGCTTCATTCGGGATCGCGAATACGATGATTATGTCCATTTTCGAACGGACGCGCGAGATCGGAATCATGAAGGCCATCGGCGCGGAGGATCGTGAGATAAAATTGATCTTCTTCGTCGAGGCCGCCGTGATCGGCCTGGCGGGCGGCATCGCGGGATCGCTCGCGGCGTGGGGAATTGATAAGCTGGCGAACCGCCTCGCCTACCAGTTTCTTCTTCAACCAAAGGGCGCGCCCTTTATCGATTTTTTCTCGCTCCCGCCGTATCTGTGGCTGGGAGCGATAGCGTTTGCGACGGTCGTCTCGATCCTCGCCGCGCTTTATCCGGCCACGCGCGCCGCGCGTATCGATCCGGTGACAGCCTTACGACATGACTGACACGCCGCTCTGCCAGGGACGCGGGTCAAAAAAATTCCGCGCGCCCGACGCGCGAACCGATACCCCTTCGGTGGAGGCGCCGGAACTGTCGTTTGAATCTCAACTTCCGAGCGGTTTGCCGCACCGGTTGCAGTAGCGTGCCGAGGAATCCTTCTGCGCTGCGCCGCACGAGTCGCAGGTCATCCCGACGTGCAGGTCGGCGCCGCAGGTGGAGCAGTAGGTCGAACCGGAAGTGGTCACCGCGCCGCATGTTCCGCAACGGCCGGGCATCGGCGGAACATAGCCGCCGGCTTTGCGCGAGATGTGCGCTTCGATGATTTTCCAGGCGTCTTCGGTTAATTTGTATTGCCAGTACGCGCCGAGCGCGGGCAGCGCGAGCAGCACGCTCCCCAATCCGCCCGTCAGCACGACGACGGCCGCCGCGACGGCGGCTTTATCGAACCATTTCTGCATTCCGATCTCGACGCGCGTGCCGCCGTGTTCGGGCGTGACCTTGATCGTGAGGGCCGCGGAAAGGCCGGTCAAATCGCGCAGCGTGCTTGATTTGCGCGCCTGAAGCACGGCGGTCGAGGAGACCTGCATGGTCTGCACATCGTAGGCTTCATCGCCATCGAAGAGGTGGCGAAGTTCGGCCATCAACTGCATGGCGTCTGCCTCAACGCCGGGATAGTATCGGTTGTCCATAATTTGATTTGGAAGATTCCTTTCGCTCGGTGCTTACGGCCTCCACGCTCTTTCGCGTAGACTCTATTCTACGCTAAAAAGCTGGCGAGGTGCAGCGAACAGCTTTTCGATGATGGAGAAGACCTATTGATGGACAAAATCTCACGCGCTCAGTGGAGCGTCGCTCTGGTAGCGCTTTTACTGCTCGGCGCCGCGAACGCCGGCGTTCGCGCGCAGCAAAGAGCGGACGCCGGCGTCGCCGTCCTCGATGGTTGGACGATCGCCGAAGCGGCCGCTCAGCTTCAGCGAGAAAAACAATTTCGCGCGGTGCCTTCGGCAGCCGCGGCGCGTGAGCATCTTCGTCGCCTGACGGCCGAACCGCATGTCGCCGGCACGCCCGAAGACTATGCTACCGCCGTCTACGTGCGCGATCAATTGCGCAGCTATGGCCTGGCGGCCGAGCTCAGCGAATACCAGGTGCTGCTCCCATATCCGAAACAGCCCTCGATCGTGGAGTTGATCGCGCCGCGCCGCGAGCGGCTGCGGGTGCAGGAAGCGGCGTTGATTGAAGACCCGTCCTCGTCCGATCGCCGGATCATTCCACTCTTTAATGCTTACAGCGCATCGGGCGATGTGACCGCCCCGCTCGTCTATGTCAACTACGGCCTGCCGGACGATTACGCGGCGCTGAAAAAGATCGGTGTGGACGTGCGCGGGCGCATCGTCATCGCGCGTTACGGTCGTTCGTTTCGCGGCGTCAAGGCAAAGGTGGCAGAGCAGAACGGCGCGCGCGGATTGATCATCTATTCGGACCCGGCCGATGATGGCTACATGCAGGGCGCGACATATCCGCAGGGTCCCTGGCGGCCGGCGACTTCGGCGCAGCGTGGTT
>JANOGZ010000182.1:0-1826 GCA_031406255.1 Pyrinomonadaceae bacterium
TTTTGTCCGGATGAAAGGCGTGCTACGTGAGGCACGCCCTCCATCAGCAAAATTGACAATCGAAAAGGCGGCGCGAGCTCCGTGAAGCTGGCGCCGCCTTTTGCGTTAGTATGCTACAGGCTTTACTCGCGTCCGCTTAGCGGCAGTTAGGCGCCGTCACGTTCGGCACTGTCCGCAAGCTTTTCGAAGGACGTGGGCGTGTTCTTAAAGAGGCGAAATTCCTCTGGCACGTTTTCCGAATTCGGTCTCGGTCGACGTGCCTGGCTTTGAAAACCGCGCGCCGCCGCAGTCAGCGACGCAAACCAAGCCGACCGATCAGCTCGTGATACCCCTCGATATCTCGACCCTTGAGGTAATCGAGCAGACTCCGGCGCTGCGAAACCATCTTGAGCAGGCCGCGGCGCGAATGGTTGTCTTTCTTATGCGTTTTGAAATGCTCGGTGAGTTCGTTGATCCGCTGGGTCAACAAGGCGATTTGTACTTGTGGTGATCCCGTATCGCTCTCGTGCGTACGATATTCGCCAACTACCTTTTCTTTGATTTCTCTCGCTAACGTCACTACTCGTGATGGCCCTCCAAGACCGCAGTCCACCTGTAATACTCGGCAGCCGCTAGGTTTATTAAAGCATTTTAATTTAGCATGGCACACGGCGCAGTGTCCAGCGAAGGCGCATAAATCCCGTTTGAACCAGCGAATCCAGGAGGAGCTGCCAGCAGCTTCGAGCGCCGCGCGGCTCGATCGGCGCCACCCACCCTGGCTCGTACTTTAACCATTCAGGCCGCATCGCACGGCGTATCTGTCAGGCGCGCGAACAATGCGCGGAGGTTTTCATTCAGTGCAAAGATCAGAATGGATAAAGTCGAACGAAGTGATGGTGCGTTTTCCCGGTGAGAAGATGGCGTCACCCATGAGCAGTTGCGCATGTTGGAAAACAGCGGGGCAAATGCTACCATCGGGCTCGTAAATTCGAAGGGCAGGGTCAGCATTACAGACTTCTCCTGGCGGAGAGGTCGTCAGCTTGCCTTGTCCTTCGTTCTGTTTTCAAAGACCATGCGAATGGATAAAGGATCGAGGAGGAGCGACACACATGGTTAAACAGAGACCCGGGTATCTCACGTCGATCGAGGCATGGGAGCGCGCCGAAGGCGCGGCCGCGCCGCTTGGCGCCGCCTGGATCGAGGAGCATCAGAGCTACAACTTCGCGCTGTACTCGCGCCACGCCACCGGCGTGACGCTGCTGCTCTACAACGATCGCGACTTCGTCAATCCGGTCTCCCAGCGCCAGCTCAATTACCTGACGAACAAGACCGGGCGCGTGTGGCACTGCTGGGTTCCCGCGGCCGAGGCGCCGGGGGCGCGCTACTATGCCTATCGGGTTGACGGCCCGCACGACCTGTCCGCCGGCGATCGTTTCGACGCCTCCAAGATCCTGCTCGACCCCTTCGCGCGCGAGGTGTTCTTCCCGCCCGATTACGACCGCGACGCCGCGAGCCTGCGCGGCCCCAACGACGGCCGTGCCCCGCTCGGCGTTCTGCCACAGCAAGACAGGACCTTCGACTGGAGCGACGACCAACGCACGCGCCACACCCACGACGCGATCGTCTACGAGCTTCACGTCAAAGGATTCACGGCCCGCGCCAACTCCGGCGTCAGTCCGGAGAAGCGCGGCACCTTTGCCGGCCTCATCGAAAAGATTCCGTATCTCCAGGACCTCGGGGTGACGATCGTCGAGCTCCTGCCGGTGCATCAATTCGACGCGCAGGAGGGGAACTACTGGGGCTACATGACGCTCAACTTCTTCGCGCCGCACCACGCTTACGCCCAC
>JANOGZ010000198.1:0-10736 GCA_031406255.1 Pyrinomonadaceae bacterium
TGATCGGCAACGCGGTGAAGTTCACCGACGCGGGCGAAGTCGTCGTGCGCGTGACGAAGGAGTGCGACACCGATACCCATGCGACGTTGCGATTTGCCATCACCGACACCGGCATCGGCATCAGTGAAGAAGCGCAGCGCAAACTCTTTCAACCCTTCGTGCAGGCCGACGGCTCGACGACGCGCAGGTACGGCGGGACGGGGTTGGGCTTAGCCATCTCGAAGCAAATCGTCGAGTTGATGGGCGGCGAGATCGGCGTCGAGAGCGTTGCGGGCGAGGGCTCGACCTTCTGGTTCACGACGAGGTTTGAGAAACAGGCTGCCGGGAAAGTTATCGTCCCGCGCGTGCAAGCGAATCTGGAAGACATGCGCGTGCTCGTCGTGGACGATAACGAGACCAACCGCCGGATTGTAGTGCGCCAGCTTGCGTCATGGGGGATGCAGTCAACGAGCGTGCCGGGCGGGGTGGAGGCTTTAACGACCCTGCGCCGCGAAGCAGACGCCGGCACGCCTTACGCTCTGGCGATTCTCGACATGCAGATGCCGGAGATGGACGGATTGATGCTGGCCCGCGCGATCAAGAGTGATCCGGCCATCAGTAGCACGCGCCTGCTGATGCTGACCTCGCTCGGCCAGCGTGAGGATCGCGAAATATTACGCCGGGCCGGAATCGCCAGATGTCTCACCAAGCCCGTCAAACAGTCGCAGCTTTTCGACTCGCTGGCGATCATCATGGCCGTTGAAACCGATGTTTCGCAGACGGGCGCGGCGGCAGCGCGTTCAGGTCTCACGAAGGAACAAACTGTACTCTCCAATCAACCGCTCCATAAGTACGGACGCAAACAGTTGCGCATACTTTTAGCCGAGGACAATGCGGTGAATCAGAAGGTCGCGCTCAGCCAGCTGCACAAACATGGCTACACCGCCGACGCCGTCGGCAACGGTCTCGAAGCACTCGATGCTCTCACGATTACGCCCTACCACATCGTGCTGATGGACTGCCAGATGCCTTTGATGGACGGTTACGAGGCGACCGTCGAGATTCGCCGCCGCGAAACGGATTCGCCCCACCGCACCGTCATCATCGCCATGACGGCGCACGCCCTGCAAGGCGAGCGCGAGAAGTGTCTGGCCGCGGGGATGGACGACTATCTCAGCAAGCCCGTCAAGGCGCATGAACTCGCAGAAACCCTGGAGGTATGGAGCGCACCCGCCGTCCAGGCGACGCAGACAGAGCCGCAGACAGAGCCGCCGGACACATCACCGTCGGCGGCAACGGGAGAGGTCATTGATTTGGCGGTGCTGGAGAGTTTTCGGGAACTGCAACAGGAGGGCGCGCCAGACCTCGTCAGCGAACTAATCGATTTGTACATCAACGACACGCAAGCGCGGCTGGCTGAGCTGCACGCGGCGCTGAAGCGAAAGGACGCGCAGGCGTTACAGAGTGTGGCGCACAGCCTCCAGGGCAGCAGCAGCAACCTCGGCGTCCGTGGGATGGCGTCATTGTTCTCTGAGTTAGAGGAGAAGTCAGACGAGGGCGCGTTGGCTGCGGGTGGAGGGCTGCTGAGTCGGCTTGAAGAAGAGTTCGCGCGCGTCGTGGAAGCATTCGCGGGTGAGCGAGAAATGGTGAATCAATGAGGATCTTAATTGCCGAAGATGACCCCGTCTCGCGCCGCGTGCTCCACGCCACGCTCCTCAAATGGGGACATGAGGTGGCTGTCGTTTGTGATGGCGATGAGGCGTTGGCTGTGCTCCAGGGCACGGACGCGCCGGCGCTCGCCATCCTCGACTGGATGATGCCCGGCATGGACGGCGTTGAAGTCTGCCGGAGAGCGCGCCAGTCGTCCAGCGCCACCCCGACTTACATCATCCTGCTGACGGCCAAGGCGGAGAAAGAAGATGTCGTGGCCGGGCTTGAGGCCGGAGCGGACGATTATCTCACCAAGCCTTTCGCACGCGTCGAATTGCGCGCCCGCATCGAGGTCGGGGCGCGCGTCATCAAATTACAGAAGAGTCTGGCGGATCGCGTCGTCGCGCTTGATCTGGCGCTGGCCGAGCGCGAGCGGGCAGCCGAGTCGCTACGGGCGAGTGAAAGCCGTTATCGGCATCTGGTGGAACATAGTCAGGGACTCATCTGCACGCAAGACCTCGCGGGGACGCTGCTCTCGGTCAACCCGGCGGCGGCGCGCCTGCTCGGCTATCAGCCGCACGAGATGGTCGGCAGAAGCCTGCGCGAGTTCGTCGCACCAGCGAAGAGGCACCTGTTCAGATTGTACCTGGAGCGGATCAGACAGCACGTAACTGACAGCGGCCTGTTGTGTATCGTCACCAAGGCGGGCGAGGAACGCATCTGGCAGTACCACAACTTTCGATACGAAGAGGCCGGCCACGAACCTTATGTGATCGGCCATGCACAGGACGTAACCCGACTCAAGCAGACTGAAGCGGAGTGGCGTCAACTCTCACTGGCCGATGAACTGACGGGGCTGTATAACCGGCGCGGTTTCTTTGCCCTGGCCGAACAGCATCAGAAGACAGCACGACGAACGAAGCAAGCCTTCTCGCTCGTCTACGCGGATATAGACGGCCTGAAACAGATCAACGACACCTACGGCCATCAAGCAGGATCGAAAGCTATCCAACGGCTCGCAGAGCTGCTCGGCAAGAGTTTTCGGGAAGGTGACATTGTCGCTCGCCTCGGCGGAGATGAATTCGCGATCCTCGTGGCTGATACAACTCCCAGCAGTATTGAGATTCCTCTCGCTCGCCTACAGCAACTTCTGCTGCATTACAATATGCGAGAGTTTCACGATTACCAACTCTCATTGAGCGTCGGCGCGGTCTGCGTCAATCCCGTTGACGATTCTTCCATTGAGGACCTGCTGATTAAAGCGGATCAGGCGATGTACGAAGATAAAACCCGCAAGCGGCAGTCCGCTTTGTTGACCGGCGCGCGCCGCGAAGAGCATTTTGCGCTGGCCGGGCAAGCGCTGGAACCTGAATTGCCAAGGACGTAACGAATGAAAGTCTTGATTGCCGAAGACGACCCCGTCTCGCGCCGCGTGCTCGTCGCGGCGCTCGAAAAGTTTGGTTATGAAGTCGTGGTCGCTGCCGATGGCGCAGAAGCGTGGGCCGCTCTCCAGAGTGCGGACGCCCCACAGTTAGCCATCCTCGACTGGATGATGCCTGAGATAGACGGCGTCGAGCTTTGTCGCCGCGTGCGCGGCCTCCCCACCGCGACCCCGCCTTATCTCATTCTCCTGACCGCTAAGAGCGGCAAAGAGGACGTTGTCACAGGGCTTGACGCCGGAGCCAACGATTACCTGACGAAGCCCTTTGACCGGGCGGAACTGCGCGCCCGCCTGCAGGTCGGCGCGCACGTCCTGGAGCTACAGGGAAATCTCGCCGCGCGCGTGCGTGAACTAGAAGCCTCACTCTCTCAGGTCAAGCATCTTCAGGGTCTGCTCCCCATCTGCTCGTACTGTAAGAAGATTCGTGATGAGCAGAACTACTGGCACCGGGTTGAGAGCTACATCAGCGAGCACACGGAAGTTGAATTTAGCCACGGCATCTGCCCGGCTTGCTATACGGACGTTGTTCAACCGCAGCTTGACCAGATAGGGTCTCAGGGGGGACCACAAAACTAGAAGGTCATGCTCAGATGAGAGACATAATGACAACTACTCCAGCCTCAGGTCGAATACTGGTCGCAGAAGACGATGTGGTGATCATGCGTATGGTGACAGCCATCTTAGAGAATGAAGGTTATACGGACGATGCAATCGTGCGTCACGGTCTGTTGGACGAGAAACTCAATTTCCTACAAAAGCCCTTCGATCCCGCTACTGTCGCGCGCAAGGTAAGAGATGTGTTGGATTCCGACCTCTAACACCCAACGCACAATGCGCTTAGTGTGAGTGGACGGTAGCGAGCACTTTGCAGGTATTGCCAACCTACACTTCGGCTCTATCTTCAGAGGATGCCTGGCAATAGCAGAGTCCACCTCGTATTCCCGCGAAAAGGCAGAAACAGAACTGCTGATGGTGCTAATAGCCAGAAAGCTAAGGTCAAATTTCCTGACATGCACCTCTTTTGTCCCGGGAGTGGCAGGACCGAAATTGATGCACGAGTGATGGTAGTGTTACAGCAATCATGTTTCATGTATAATCCTGATCTTGGCTCCGGCATCACTCTACGGGAATAATATTCGTGAAGCAGAACAAATCCTCGTTCAAATGGTGTCATTATGAGCCTTCAATCATTCTTCTCTGCGTTCGATGGTATTTGCGCTACCAATTGAGCTATAGGGATCTCAAAGAGATGATGCGAGAGAGCGGCCTCAATGTAGATCATTCCACAATCTTTCGTTGGGTCCAGCGGTGGAAGCGAAACAAAAGGTCAGGCAAAGTTTGTCGAAAGCCACTTCCAGATTGCTGCATCGAGTAAATCTCTCAAGTCCTTTCTACGCCCTGAAATAATTTTCGCGACACTACCCGATTCTGGTCGTGGACGACTACCCGCTCTATCAGAGATCTGGCAGCATGAGTTGTTGAGAGAAGGTGGAGAGCGGACTCTATTTTTACAGCCGGGAGCCGTAATGAAAGGCAGTGAGAAGTAAAGGAAGATGGATAGCCCCACACCACAACAAAGAATTCTGAGTGTCTTGGAGGATGGTGTTCGCACCTGGGATGCTCTCAAAGGATTAACCAAAATCAACGATGAGCGTCTCGGCTTTACTATAGGCGAATTGCTCGACCTGCGGAAGATTTGGACGACACAGATGAATGATGTCAGAGTTTACGGGATAGAAAGAAGGACAGGACTTGTACCTCGATTCTATCATCAGTCGAGACGTGCCGCTGACCAAATAGATATAGCAAAAGAGAGGCAATAAGCATTGAGTGAAAAAGACGCATTGCAGAAGGCAGCTGATGAAGCACGAAAAGTCGCGCGGGCGGCGCGTGCATTTGGCGGGTTTTTAGACGACTACGCAAAATACCTGACACAGCATAACTGGCGAGAGCGAGCTGACGAATTGCACCTCTCAGCCTTGAACAAGTTGAGCACAATTAACGATGGGTTGGCGACCTGCAATAAATGGGTCATAGAAAGCGGTAAAATTGCGGTTGCACAAGCACCGGAGCAGATAATCACAAGCGAAGTCAGCGAGACACAGGACATCATAGAACTAAGCAAGCCGCGCGCTTTCCGGATCAAAAAGAAAGAGAACCAGAAATAAGCGGGGAATGCGTGTTATAATAATTGCGTGTTATTGAGAGAATCAATAACGGAGGGTTCAATCTTAGCAAGCGGGGATTTTCCGGATCGCCTGTTCACTCACAATACTTCCCTGACGCTATTTTCGCCCCTGATGTAGCGCGTGCGGTTGCTATCTCACCGAAAAGCACCTGGCAACCAGGCACGCACGAAGAAGACCCCACAATTCTTGTCTCTGACGACGATTCCGATCACTGAGGGTGGTGGGCGGGATATCGTGTACTCACAACGATCGACGTGAAAGCTTCCGTACTCCGGAACCGGCAGGGCCTTCTGAGCTTTATAAGGAATGGTATGAGCAAAGGTGTAGAAATCCTCATCGTTGAAGAAAGCCCCGCCCAGTCCGAACATCTCAAGCATATCCTTGAGCGGCACGGCCACCAAGTCTTAATTGTACATAATGGTCAGCACGCTCTCGACCGCATTCGCCTGCAAAAGCCGCAGATCGTCATCAGCGCCGTCTTACTGCCGGAGATGAATGGCTACGCGCTCTGCCGCGAGATCAAAGCGGACGAGCAGATCGAAGACATTCCGGTGATTTTGTTGACCTCGCTTTCTGACACGACCGACATTATCCGTGGCATGGAGTGCGGAGCCGACAACTTTGTGACGAAGCCGTATGACGAGAAACTGCTGCTTTCGCGCATCGAGTACATCGTACTCAATCGTGAGTTGCGGGTGGGTGCAGGCACGCAGACGGGGCTGAATATTATTTTCAACGGGGAAAAGTATTCGATCACACCGGAACGCCAGCAGATAGTCGATCTTTTGATTTCAACCTATGAGACGGCGGTGCAGAAGAACCGCGAGTTGCTTCGGGTCCAGGGAGATTTAAACGCGCTGAACGCACGCCTGGAAGTAGAGGTGAAAAGACGGACGGCTGAGTTGGTAGAGGAAGTCGCCGAGCGTAAGCGCGCGGAGGTGTCGCTGCGTGAGAGCGAGGAACGCTTCCACCGATTCTTTGATGAAAACTTGGCCGGCGCTTACATCTCGACGCCCGACGGCAAGCTTCTTGCCTGCAATCCCGCCTATGCGCGCATCTTCGGTTTCGCCTCGGTCGAGGAAGCGATGAAGTCCGGCCACGGCACAATCTACCCTAACGCCGAGGCGAGAGAAGCATTTTTGGAGCTGCTTCGGGAAAGGGGGAAGCTCGAATACTATGAATTAGAACTCCGACGACGTGACAGCACGCCCGTGCATGTGATTGAGAATGCCGTCGGGGCGTTTGATGAGCATGGCGCACTCGTCGAGATCAAAGGCAACCTCCTGGATCACACCGAGCGGAAACTGGCTGAACAATCGCTTATCGCGAGCGAGGAACAACTCAGGCAATCGCAGAAGATGGAAGCCATCGGCACTCTCGCCGGTGGCGTCGCCCACGACTTCAACAATCTCTTGACCGCCATCCTCGGCAACACCCAGTTGGCTGTCAGCAAACTCGCCCCGGACGACCCCCTCCAGCTTCGTTTGATCGAGGTCGAAAAGGCCGGCAATCGCGCCGCCGTTCTCACTCGTCAACTCCTCGCCTTCAGCCGCCGCCAACACCTCGAGCGCCGCACCATCAACCTCAACGAGACCATCGGCGAGATTATGAAACTGCTCCAGCGCATCATCGGGGAGGACGTCGAGGTGCGCGTCAAAGCCGCCCCCGCCCTGTCTGCCGTCTTTGCCGACCCGGTGCAGATCGAGCAGGTGGTGATGAATCTGGCAGTCAACGCCCGCGACGCGATGCCTGGGGGAGGTCAACTCACCATCGAAACAAGCAATGTCGAGTTGGATGAGAGTTATCGCCGCAAATACCCTTACGTTCAACCCGGCAAGTATGTCGAGATCAGGGTCAGCGATACGGGCAGTGGCATGGATGAAGCAACACAGGCCCATATCTTCGAGCCATTCTTTACCACTAAGGAAGTAGGCCGTGGGACGGGTCTGGGTCTTTCGATGGTTTATGGCATCGTCAAGCAGCACGATGGCCACATCAATGTCTACAGCGAGGTGGGGCATGGGACGGCCTTCAAAGTCTTTCTGCCGGTTGATGAGAAAGCTGTCGAGCGGGAGGCGCAGGCGGTGCAACTTCCACTGGTCGGCGGGACAGAGACGATACTAGTGGCCGAAGACGAAGAAGCGCTCAGGAATTTAGCGAGAGATGTCCTGGAAGGGCTGGGATACAGGGTGCTGTTGGCGAAGAACGGGGAGGAAGCAGTGGAAGTGTATGAGGAGAACCGGGAGGGGATCGACATGCTGTTGCTGGATGTGGTGATGCCGCGGATGGGAGGCTGGGAAGCATACGAGCGGATCCACGAGCTCGGGGATGATGTGCCATTGATCTTTACGACCGGCTACAGCTCAGAGACGGTGCAGAGCCATTTCGTCAAACAGAACAGATCGATGGAAGAGTTAGGTGCGGTGGTGCTACAGAAGCCGTACAACATTGAAGGGTTGGGACGCAAGATACGAGAGGTGCTGGATGGGGCGCGGGGGAAGTGAATTAGTTGGAGGGAAGGTGCAGCATACGGGACAGGTATCACGGGAAGGCGCAGAACGAGAGATGACAGCAGTAAACAAAAGGGATGCTCGCATTCTGGTTATTGATGACGACCCGCAGATCAGAAATGTGCTGCTCGAACTGCTGCGCGCGAGTTACGAATGCACAGAAGTAAGTTCGGCCGAGGAGGCGCTCACGCTGCTGCTCACGGAGAAGTTTGATCTGGTGCTGAGTGACATCGTGATGGGCGGCATGAGCGGGCTGGAGATGCTGCCTCAGGTGCTGCAGCGTTCGCCCGATACGGTGGTTGTGATGATCAGCGGCGAGCTAAATATCGATAGCGCCCTTGAAGCCATGCGCGCCGGCGCGTTCGATTACATTACGAAGCCTTTTGATCTCCGGCACGTCGAAGCTGCTGTCCGGCGCGCTCTCGAACACCACGAGTTGCGCGAGGCCAAACGGCGCTATGAAGAGCACCTTGAAGAGTTGGTCGAGCAGCGCACTGCGGAACGGGATCATCTGGCCTGTCACGAGGCCCTCACCGGGCTGCCAAACCGCTCTCTATTCAGAGATCGTCTCACTCTGGCCATCGCCGAGGCGCGCCGTAATGAACGGATGCTGGTCGTAATAATTATCTCAATCGATCGTTTTAGAAGACTCAACGATACGTTGGGGCACGGGATGGGAGACCGGATGCTTTGCGGAGTCGCCGAAAGGCTCTCAAGGATCGGCGACGAAGGTGACATCTTAGCCTCAAGGGGTGAGGAATTTGCCCTCCTGGTGTCGGGCATCAGTCGCACCGAAAGTGCCGTCAGGATAGCGCACAGGGTTCAGGAAGCCATCAAGTCGCCATTTAACTTCGACGGTCACGAACTCTTCGTCACGGTCAGCGTCGGCATCGGCCTTTACCCGCATGATGGCGAAGATGCCCAAACTCTTCTTCAGAATACCGGCGTTGCTCTTGCCGGCGCCAAGCAACAGGGTGGGGATAATTATCAGTTCTATCGGGCGGACATGAATGACCAGGCTCTCAAACGACTGGGACTGGAAAATGATCTACGCCGAGCGGTGGAGCGCGATGAGTTCGTCGTTTACTACCAGCCGCAGATAAATACCGAGACCTCGCAGATGGTCGGCATGGAAGCGCTGGTGCGCTGGCAGCATCCCGAGCTAGGACTAATCTCGCCGATGGAGTTTATTCCTTTGGCGGAAGAGACCGGGCTGATCGTGCCAATCGGTGAATGGGTCTTGCGCACCGCCTGTGCCCAAAATAAGGCATGGCAGGAAGCGGGATTCGCTCCTTTGCAAGTGTCGGTGAATTTCTCGCCGCGTCAATTCCAGCAGCCGGATCTAGTGGAACAGGTCAGGCGCGCGGTTGACGATGCCGGACTCGAGCCGCGTTACCTCGGGATAGAACTGACTGAAAGCTCCGTTATGAAAGACGCTGAATTGACTATTAAGACCCTCCGGCAATTGAAGGAGACGGGGGTACAGGTCTCCATTGATGATTTTGGCACCGGCTACTCCTCCCTGAGCTATCTCAAGCGTTTCCCCATAGACATCCTGAAGATTGATATTTCTTTTGTGCGTAATTCAACAACTGACCCCAAGGATGCGGCGATTGTCAGGGCGATCATCACGCTGGCGCATAGCTTGAATTTGAAAGTTATAGCCGAGGGAGTGGAGACGAAAGAGCAGTTGAGTTTCCTCTCTTCGCTTAGATGCGACGAAGTGCAGGGTTACCTGTTTGGGACACCTCTTCCGGCTGAAGCGTTCAGACAGATATTGTCTGAAGGTGCAGAGCCAAGGCGAATAAAAGCGTTAACCCAGTCTCTCGCCTGACACCACGGGATTACATTGAGGGTCTTCAAGCAACGAGCAGTCTGGTTTTCAAGGAACCTTGAGGTGCGCCGGATGTCTAGGCTTGCGTCGTCCAGCCCATTCGATTTCGACAGGCTATCAGGGTCAGCAAAATCATGAGGCGATCAATTTTCTATCTGGACGATGAAGCTGCCTGTGGCAGCATGTTTCAATCCGCCTTTGGCGGGGATTATGACGTGCGCACGGCGACAACGCTCGCCGAGGCGCGCCTCATGCTCTCCGCAGACCCGGCTGATGTTGTCATCAGTGACCAACTGATGCCCGACATCAAGGGCACGGATTTTTTGCGTGAAGTGTCGGAGAAGTATCCGGCAAGCTGCCGTGTGCTGCTTACCGGAGGCGTGATGGTCGGCCATGTCATCGGCGAGGTGAGCGCCGGCGTCGTCCAGTTCTTTGTCGCGAAGCCGTGGACGCTAGCAGACATGCAAGAGACGTTGGAGCGCGCTGGCGTAGCTTTGGACCTAAAGGGCAAAAGAACTTAATTCAGTTCGTGAGTTTCGGCAGAGGCCTCACGGAAGATTTACGGGCTGTTAGTACTACGGTTGTAGATGCATAAGCGCTCTTCGTTTGTAGTGGCACCGCCTGGCCTCCGCTTGCAAGAAAATGGACTGATTTCTTACGTCCGCGGTCACATCCGCGTCCTTGACCGACGCGGCCTGGAAGTGGCCGTCTGCGAGTGTTACCGGGTAGTCAAAGACGAATACGACCGCTCGCTCGTCTGAGAGCCTCCTCTCATCGTTTCCTCGCTCCCCGTATAAGTGTGCTAACGCACAGACGGCCTTCCCTCCCCTGTGTTACTCATAGAGCGTCATTCCTCACCGAGACTTCAGCTCACGACAACCGTTCGAGCCAATCACTTTCTTCTTGTGCCGTCTGTCGACTTTCATAACCTGGTTAAACCAAGGAGTTCCCGCATGGTATCCCCAAAACGAGCCTTGCTGATAGAAGACCAGCCGCTCGCCGCCCTGCCCGATGAGGCCAGCAGCATGGCCAGGCCCAAGCCAACGCAGGAAGGGCTGCGGACTTCGGAAATCCGTTACCGGCGGCTCTTCGAGGCCGCACGAGACGGGATCCTTATTCTTAATGCCGCCACT
>JANOGZ010000201.1:0-13476 GCA_031406255.1 Pyrinomonadaceae bacterium
ACGCGAAGCGCGCCTTCCGGTCAGCGTCACGCCGCTTGATCCGAAGGTGCGTGTCGTCGGGGCGCGGCGCACATCTAAGCTCGAAGGCCACACGCGCGACCTCAGCGCGACGGGCCTCGGATTGATTCTGCCGGCGATCCACGTCGGCGGGCACTATCTCACCGGCGAAGACCGGATGCTGCGGATCGCGCTCGAACTTCCGCCCGAACCGATCCAGATTCAGGCCGCGCCCGTGCGCTACGAACGACTCGATGAGGGTGAGACGGAGACCGGCTACCTGATCGGCGCGCATATCGAACAGATGAGCGACGCCGATCGCGCGCGCTTCATGCAGTATTTAAAAACGCTCCATTAACGGATGAGCCGCGTTCGCCGGCGCTTCGGCGCCATCCGGTTGGCCAACACCTGCCGCTGCGCGGTTCCCTCCCGGGCCGTCGCGGCGTCTTATTTTTATTGATCGGTACCACCAGCGTCGTCGCCGCTGCTCTCGCCCGTCGCCGTGGGGTCATCGCCCTCATCCTGCTCCTCCGAGGGCACGGGAGGCGGTTTATCTCTGGCGTCGCGGATGCGGAGCACGGTGCAGTTCTGATCGGCGTAAACTTCTTCGAACCATCCGCTATCGAGCGCCTGACCGTAAAAGGCGTCGTGTTCATTATCCGTAAAGACGTAACGCGCGCCGAAGCGATTGCGGATGATCGGGCCGGGGTTCTCCTCATCGCCGAGCGTGATGCGCTTGTAGAGTTCTGAGAGCTCCGGGTTTTCATGGAGCTGGTAGGTCGGATCGAGTCCCGAAGTGTAGAGATGGTCGGTGTCGTAGAAGAATAACATCGGAAAATCATCCCAGTCCGTATTGAAGATCATCTCCCCTCTGGGGACGTTGGCGCGTATCCAGTTGATGCCTCCGCGGTATGCCGCCGGACTCGCATCCGCAGCGATCGTCTTCGCCGTCGCGCGGACGTTGAAATAGAGCGGGATCGCGAGGGCAATCGCGATCATCGCCGCCCCCCAGGCGGCGGATCGTTCCCTCTCTTTAACGATTTCCGGACGCTCATGGCGATCCAGGAAAGGTTGCAGCTCATCGAGCACGTCTGATGGCAGGCGGCCGATTCCATCACGCAGCCCGTTGAGAATCGGTTGCAGCGAGAACGCGGCGAAGAGCACGGCGAACGCCGGCCAGTATTCGACGAAGCGGCGCGAGCGCGCATTGATGATCAACAGAAGGGTGGAAAAGATCAGGAAAAAGAGCGCGCGCGCCGATGCTCGCCGGTCTGCCCAGTCAAATGCGATGTAGCCGACCGCCATCGCGGTGAAAGCGACGAGGCAGCTTCCAAAGAAATACCAGCTTTCATACGGGTACCATTCCGCCCCGACGCTTGTTGAGAACTCCGCCGGGCTCAGCTTCATCGACAGGTGATCGAGGAAAAGAAAAATATTCTTCGGAACGTAAGGGTTGAGGATGAATCCCGCGAGCGTTCCGGCGCAGGTCCATAAAACGGGTCGCCACTCGAGACGGCGCTCGCTCCACCAGATCACGCCCGCCCAGATCAGAGCGGCCGCGCCGAGCATGACAAACAGGCTGTAGGTCCACACATAAAGAAACGCCAGCGGCGCCAGCCACCGGTACCTTTTCTCAAACAGCAGGTAGATGCCCGTCACCATGAAAACAATCGAGACGCTCTGCGCGCGCGTCATGCTCAGACGATAGAGAAAGGGGGCCGAACAGGCGAGCAGCGCCACGAGCCACACCAAAGTATATTTGATACGGTAGCGTACGATCAGCCAGTAGCAGGAGAAAACGGCGAGCGCGCCGAAGAGCGCGGCCGCCACTTTCGCGCCGGCGCGGATGTCGCCGAACCACGTGAAGGGAATCAGAAGGATATGGAACAGCAGATGGTGATCAACGTAATCTTGCGGGTTGAGCGTGGTCAGCGGCAGCCATGGAAAGGCGGGCGGAAACACGCCGCGCCGCATCCCTTCCCACAGCAACTGGCTCCACCTGACATGATAGTAACCATCAACATCGAGAATCGCAGCGGTCGAGAATTGCAGGTAAATAAAGATGGCGCCGGTGGCCGCGGCGCCGATCAGCAGGTGCCCGCGGCGCGCGCCCGTTCCGGAAAAAGCGAAGGCTCTTGTCCGAGCGCCGCTCGTGCCCTCCGCCGCATGGTCAACTTCACCGCCCCGGTCACTGCTTTCACTGCGAACATCCTGCATACGGCAGTGATTTTCCTCTCAGACGCGCCACCCGTGCGCTTATTGATAGTTTAGCTTGGAAAACCACACCATACCACAGGGCCGCGCCGCACACGAAGCGAGCGCGCTCTTGATCCTTCTCTGGCAGGGGTCTCTTAAATAGTTGGAAAAGATGTGTCCGGTGCAGCGTCAAACCTTCTGCTCGTGCCGGCAGAGCAGGGTTTCGAGATCGGACAACTGGAACGGTTTGTTAACGATCGAATCAACCAGCGCACTATCGACGGGATCGCCCGGAATGCTCTGACCATAGCCGGTCGCCAGCGCGATCCTCAGTTCCGGCGAAAGCTTCCGCGCCTCGGCCGCGAGCGTCAGGCCGTCCATGGCCGGCATCGATAGGTCCGTAATCATCAGATCGAAATCGGTGGCCCGGAGCGCTTCGAGCGCTTCGGCCGCGCTTCCGACATCGCTCACCTGCTGTTTCAGTTCTTTCAGCATATCAACGAGCACCTCCCGCACGACCGTCTCATCGTCGACGACGAGCACGCGCCGCGTCGGCAGATCGATCTCTTTCTTCCGAGCTACCGGAGCGGAAACGCCGCGGGTGTGTGGAAGCCGAATCGTGAACGTCGTGCCCTGGCCGATCTCGCTATCAACTTCGATCGTTCCCGTGTGGCGATGGATAATTCCGTAGCTGACGGCGAGGCCGAGCCCGGAGCCCTGCGGCCCTTTCGTCGTGAAGAAGGGCTCGAAGATGCGCTCGCGCAGCGCGGGGGCGACGCCCCGGCCGGTATCTCTCACCTCGATGACGATAAAGCCATCATTCTTCAGCTCGGTGATATCAATCCGACCGCCGTCGGGCATCGCGTCGAGCGCGTTGAAGATCAGGTTGACGAGCACCTCGCGCATTTCCGAAGGACTCGCCTCGATCTCGTCTCGGCCTTCGTAGGCGGGCGTGAACCCGATATCGTAACGCAGACCGTGCGCGCGCGCGTCATCTTCCCAGCGCGTGCGTGTTAATTGAATCGCATCGCTGATCAATTTCGCGACCGAGATGAAGCTCAGCTGCTCGCCGGGGGCGCGCCGCGCGAAGGTCTGGATGCGGCGCACGGTCTCGGCCGCATCGAGCGAGGCGGTTTCGATTACCTGCAGGCTGCGCTGTTGCTTTTCGTCCGTGACATTGCGCAAGAGCAACTGCGTGCGCCCGAGTATCGCCGCGAGAGAATTGTTGAAGTCGTGCGCGACGCCGGCGGCGAGCTGGCCGAGGCTGCGCATTTTCTCGGCCTCGGCTTCGCGTTCGACCCTCTGGCGCTCGCGCTCGAAGAGCCGCACGTTTTCGATGGCGACGGCCGCGAGGTTGGCCGCCATGCGCAGCGCCGTCGCATGCGTATCTTTGAAGGCCGCCGACGCGGGGCTCTGGACTTCGATCGCCCCCAGCGTGCGGCCCATCACGGTCATCGGCACAACGAGCGATGAGCGGGGCGTGCGCGGGTTCTTCTGATTGCCGATGCTGACCGTCGGCTGCCCCTCGATCGTCGACTGAAAGTCGTTCGTCATGATGATCTTGTTGGTGGCGACGGCGCGGCTGTGCGGGCTGTCGGTCATCGGCAGCGACGGCAGCGACGATGCCTCTATCTCTTCGCCCTCGCTCCAGACGTAGACGGCGGTGCGAAGATTGCGCTCCGCATCGTAGAGCGAGACGAAGATGCCGTTGCAGGGCACGGAAACGTCGGCGAAATCGCGCAGGGCGCGAAAGATCGTCGTCAGGTCGCGCGCGGCGCCAAAGGTCTGCGCCAGCGAAGCGATGCGGTCAAGCAGCCGCTCGTATTCGTTGATAGCCAGAAGCTCCGCTTCACGCAGCGCTTCCTCGGCACGCTTGCGCTCGGTGATGTCGATCAGGATACCGCGCAACGTCTTGACGCGACCCTGTTCGATCACGACCGTCACGACATCCCGCATCCAGACGACGCGCCCATCGGCCGTGATCATGCGATATTCAAACTGGTGCGGCCGCTGCTGTTTGATCGCGTCCAGGCAGTAGGCGACCGCCCAGTCTCGATCATCGGGCAGGATATGATCCGCCCAGAAATTCGGATCGCTAAGCCATTGCTCGACCGGATAGCCGAGGATTTGTTCGGCCTGCCGGTTGACGAACGTAAACTTCAGGCTCAGTGCGTCGGCCTCCCACACGATGCAGTTAACCGAGTTGACGAGCTCCTCATATTGCTGCTGGCTCTGGCGCAGCGCTTTTTCCGCATCGCGCCGTTCGGTGATGTCGCGCGCGACGCCGCGCACGCCGACCGCTTCGCCCTTTCGATTGTGGATCAGCGACGGGCTGAAATCCAGACAGCGCCTGCGTCCGGCGCCATCCGTCGCCTCCGCCTGCTGCTGGAGCGCGCCGCTCTGATGCGGCGCATCGGCGTAGCGGTCACCGAGCTGTAGCACGTCCGGATTGTCCAATTGCAGCGCCTCGCCGAAATGCATGCCGATCAGCTTTTCCTGCGGGCGGCCGAGAAAGCGCGCCCCGGCGGCGTTGATGCTCGTCAGGCGACCCTCCATATCATGCGTGTAGATGATGTCGCTCGCCTGCTCGACCAGGTCGCGGTAGTGAACTTCGAGACGCGCCCGCTCGATGAGGCGCGCCACCTTCGCGATCAGGCGCATCGAGTCATAAGGCGCTTCGAGGTATTCATCAGCGCCCGCCTGCAGCCCCTCGATGGCGCTCGCGCTGTCTGTGCGGAGCGCGCTGATCAGTAAAATCGGAGTGTCGCTGATATTCGCGTCTTTGCGGATCGAGCGGCACAAATCGATGCCGGAAGCCTTTGGCATCGTGACGTCGCTGATCACCAGCAGGGGGCGCTCGCGCTGGGCGGTTGCGAAGCCTTCCTGCCCGTCGCGCGCCGTAATCACATGATATCCGGCTTTGCGTAACTGCACCTCCATCAGGTGCAGTTGATCCGGCGTATCATTAACTACGAGAACCGTGTTTTCGCTTTTGAACTCCAATGTCTATAGAGTCCTTCCCGCAGACAATGGCCGTCAGTCGCGCAGGCGTTTGATCAGTTCGATAAGGTCCATCGGATTGACTGGTTTGGTGAGGAAGGCGTTAAAGCCGGATTCAAGCGCGCGGTCGCGGTCATCATACATCGCGAATCCGGTGACGGCGATCAGCGGCACGGCGTGATAATCCGGTAGCGTTCGCAGCGCTTCGGCCAGTTCGTAGCCGTTCATCCCCGGCATCCCGATATCAGATACGACGACGTCGAATCGCTCGCTCTGCGCGGTCGCAAAGGCCGCCGGGGCGGAAGAAACCGCCACCACCTCGTAACCCGCATAGCGCAGAAGCATGGCGAGCATCTCCGTGACGTCCGGCGCGTCGTCAACCACCAGGGCGCGTGGTTTGTTTAACTCCGGCTCGGATTCGGCGCGCGCCTCCGACCTGACCCCTGCCGAATTATCTCTCTCGCCTAACGTGATATTACTCGCAGACGTTATGAGAGACGGAACCAAGATGGGCTGCGCAGGCGGCCCCGGCGCAATCATTTCCCACATTGTGTGACCTTTCCGGTGCGCCCAAGGGGGGCGCGACTCTTTAAACTCGATCCTCAAATCTTCTCGGCACGATGTCTCTGCCGAAGCAGTTGATCGATCACGCCGAGGAGCGCGGACGGATCAACCGGCTTGGCGACATGGGTGTCGAAGCCCGCGGCGAGGGCGGCCTCAATATCCTTTTGCGCGGCATAGCCGGTCAACGCGATCGCCGGCACGTCCCGGAGGTGCGACATCTGGCGCAAATGCCTGATCAACTCGTAACCACTTGTTTCGGGTAGTCCGATATCCGAGACGATTACATCAAATAATGTGGATGCGGCGGCGCGGAGCGCCTCTCCGGCCGTCTCGCACAGCGTCGTTTGATAGCCGCGCGCTTCCAGGACCATTTGCAGCATATCCAGCGTATCGCGCGCATCTTCAACAACAAGCGCGTGCAGATCATCGCGCCGCCCGGCGGCCTCAAGCCGGGCGGGCCGCGTCGCGCCCCCAGCCACAGAGGAGGGCGCCGGGAGAAGGGGCAACCGAATCGTGAAGCGGCTTCCGCGGCCCTCGCCCGCGCTGGCGACAGAGGCCGTGCCGCCGTGAGCTTCGATCAGACTCTTGACGAGCGCGAGGCCGATACCGAGTCCGCCATGCGGGCGCGTCGTCGAGCCATCAGCCTGACGAAAACGCTCGAAGACGTAAGGCAAAAACTCCGGTGCGATGCCCTGTCCCTCGTCATCAACATGCACTCGCGCTTCCTTCGCGGAATGCTCGCACGTGACGCGCACCTGGCTGCCATCGTCGGAGAATTTAACGGCATTATCCAGCAGGTTCGTGCAGACCTGAATAAGCCGCGTGCGGTCGCCGGACACGGTGAGCCGTGCATCGTCATCGCAGGGCACGAGTTCTAAACCAATCCTGCGTTTGTCGGCCAGCGGGCGCACGGCTTCGAGAGCTTCATTCACCACTCCGATGAGCCCGATCGGTGCGTGTTCGATACGCATCTTACCGCTCAGGATCGCCGACATATCCAGCAGGTCGTTGATGAGGTGGGTCAACGATTGAGCGTTATTGGCGATCACGGCCAACCCATGCAACATATGATCTGCCGAGAGCTTTCCATCGCGCATCATATGAACCCAGCCGATGATCGGCGTCAGCGGCGTGCGCAATTCGTGTGAAAGAGTCGCCAGGAATTCGTCTTTTGCGCGGTTCACTTCCTGCGCCCGGCGATAGAGCCGGGCGTTATCGACCGCCTGCGCGGCGCGATGAGCGAGGTCTTCGGCGAACGCGAGGTCGGCGGACGTGTAGCGGCGGCTCGATTCAGATATTCCGAGCGTGATCGCACCGAGCATTCGACCACGCGCCAGCAGCGGCACACAGAGGTACGACTTGAAGCTCAACTCGCGGAGTAGGCGCAGGTGTTCGGCGTCGTGGGCGATGGCTTCGAGCAGCGAATCAGTGACATCCTCCGCTAATTCCGGCCTGCCCGTGCTGATCACCCTTTGCGAGCCGTAGGGCGCGTCCGGCTGTGGAGGATAGCGCTCCCTCATCGCGCACAGCAGTTCTTCCCTGGCCGGGTCAGCGTGGATCGCCATCCGATGGATCGCCAAATTCTCTTCGATAATATCGAACGCGCACCAATCAGCGATGCGCGGCACGGCCAGGCGCGCGACGCTCGTCAGCGTCGTCTCGTAATCGAGCGAGCTGGAAAGAAATTTGCTTGCTTCGGCAAGGAAGCGGAGCGTCTGCTCGGCGCGCTTCTGGTCCTCGATGTCCGTGGCGGTGCCGAACCACCTGACGATGCGGCCTTCCTGATCGCGGACCGGCACCGCCCGGCCGAGATGCCAGCGGTAAGCCCCGTCGGACCGCCTGAAACGGTATTCGATCGCGTAGGTCTCGCCCTTTTCGACCGACCTCGCCCACCGTCGGAGACATATTTCGACATCGTCCGGATGAACCACCGGCTGCCAGCCCCACCCTTTGGTCTGCTCCAGCGTGAGGCCGGTGTAATCGAACCAGCGTTGATTGTAATAATCGATCCAGCCGTCAGGACGCGCGGTCCACACGATCTGCGGCATCGCATCAGCGAGATAGCGATAGCGCTCCTCGGATTGTTGTAAGGAATCTTCGGCCCGCCGGCGCTCGCGACGCGTCTCGGCTTCGCGCAGCTCGCGCTCGACGACGGGGACCAGTCGCGCCAGGTTATCCTTCATCAGGTAGTCGTGCGCGCCCGCCTTCATCGCCGCCACGGCCGTCTCTTCGCCGATGCTGCCTGAGACGATGATAAACGGGATATCCAGCTGAAATCCGTTGAGGATCTTGAGTGCGGCGAGAGCATCAAATTGCGGCATCGAGAAATCGGCGATGATGATGTCCCACTTTCGCTCGGCGAGCGCGGCGCGCAGCGCCGGAGCCGTCTGCACCTGCTCGTACGTCACGCTGTAACCGCCGCGCCGCAGTTCGCGTAATACCAATTCCCTGTCGTCTTCCGAATCTTCGACGATCAGGGCGCGAAGCGTTGTGCGCATCTCACACGCCTCCTCTTGGCGGGCTTTGATTCAATCGTAGCCAGTACAACCCCAGCTGCCGCACGGCTTCCGTAAACTCGATGAAATCCACGGGTTTACGGACATAGCTGTTAGCGCCGAGAGCGTAACTGGTGGTGAGGTCCTGATCTTCGATGGAAGATGTGAGAACGACCACGGGGAGGAGTTTGGTGCGGGGATCGGCGCGCAGCCGCTCAAGCACTTCCAGCCCGCCGATTTTGGGCAACTTCAGATCGAGGAGCACGAGAATGGGCAACTGAGCGGGATCGCGATCCTCGAACTTTGCCGTGGCGAACAGATACTCGAGCGCCTCCGATCCGTCGCGCGCGATGACGACTTCATTTCTGATGTCATTCTTCTTGAGCGCGCGGATGGTCAGCGCCTCATCATCAGGATTGTCTTCCACGATCAAGATCACGCCCTCTGCCATACCATCCTCCGCCGATTTCGTGCTCCGAAGACAAAAGCGCGCGCGCTTTCGTCTTCAAAGCGTGAAGAAGAAGGTTGCTCCGCGCCCGACCGCGCTTTCCGCCCAGATTCGCCCGCCATGCCGCCGCACGATGCGCTCCACGGTGGCGAGACCGATACCGGTTCCTTCGAACTCGGTCGCGCCGTGAAGACGCTGGAAAGCGCCGAAGAGCTGATCGGCATAGGCCATATCGAATCCGGCCCCGTTATCACGTACAAAATAGGCAGGTTTTTCCTGGTCGTCAGGCACTGCGCCGAACTCTATCTTCGCATCTGACTGTTTGCCTGTAAACTTCCACGCGTTGCCGAGCAGATTTTCGAGCGCAATCCCGAGCAGCCGCGCGTCGCCGTTGACGGTCAATCCGTCGGCGATCTGAAGATCGACGTGGCGTGCGGGGTGTTCGCTCTGAAGTCGCTCGCCGACGGCGCGCACCAACGCGCTGAGATCAACGGTCTCGTGGCGCATCTCGCTGCGTGTGACGCGTGATAGCTTGAGCAGATCGTCAATGAGCAGCGCCATGCGCTGGCTCGCGCCCCGAACGCGCTGGAGAAAGTCTTTACCCTTGTCGTCCAGTCGATCGGCGTAATCTTCCAGCAGCGCCTGGCTGAATCCGTCGATACTCCTGAGCGGCGCCCGCAGATCATGAGAGACGGAGTAGCTAAACGCCTCCAGCTCTTTATTGGCGGCCTTCAGTTGCGCCGTGCGTTCGATTACCTTCTGTTCCAGCTCGGCATTCAACCGGCGAATCTGCTCCTCTGCCTGTTTGCGCTCGGTAACATCACTCGCCGCGCCGAACCATTCGACGATTTCACCCTTCGCATCCAGCAGCGGGATCGCACGCGAGAACGTCCAGCCCAGGGTGCCGTCCACGCGCCGGACCCGGTGTTCCAGCTCGAAGATGCTCTTGGTGCGGATGGCTTCGTTGATGACCGCCATCACGTGCGGCTGATCATCCGGGTGAATGTATTCCTGAAGCCAGGCGCGGTTTGGCTTTTCCGTGTCGGCGATGAAATCCCGGCCATGGAGCTGCTGCATCTCGCTCCAATCCGAGCTCATGCGATACACCACATCCGAACTGGCTGTCACGAATGCGCGGAAGCGCTCCTCGCTCTGGCGTAAGCTCAACTGATTATTCAGGCTTTCCCGCGCGCTCGTCGTGGCCCGCACCCTGGCCGAGTGAAGCGCGCCGCTCAGCGCGCTGACCAGCGTCCCTTCTAAAACGAATACGCCCAGCCGCAAGACCTGACTCGGATTGTTAACCGAGAAGGGTGGTGAAAAAAAGAAGTAAGAGCTGCACAGGGCTGCCAGGACGGTCGCGAGAATTCCCGGCCCCAGGCCGCCGAACCACGCGCTGATCACCACGGCCGTGAAAAACAGAAGAAAAGGACTCTCTTCTTTGGTTATGGAATCAAGTATGGACTTGAGAACGAGCGCCACGGCGACGGCCGTCACGGCGAGCGCATAGCGGCGCAGCGTAGTAGAGCGCATCCCGTCCAGCATATCTCGCGCGATCTCCGTGGAGCGTAACAAGAATCTATATTCTTCTGCGCGGAGGAGGAGGGACCGCCACAGAGCATCTTCATCTGTCACTTTCTAAGCGACGGGGCAGCAAAGGCTTGTGAGAAACGCTCAAGACAGCCTTGGGAGTGAAGCTACCGCTTTCCGCCGACGGAAGTCAATCTGTCATACAGGCGACGGGCGGCCGTTAATCGGCGCGTTCCGCCGATTCGAGAGCATTGGCGGGTGATGCGCTTTTGATGTTAGTCTCCCGCCGTGGCCGAATGAGCTTTATCTCTTAAGGACAGGCCTTCATCTTGTATCCGGCTGGCAATCTATTTATCCCGGTGGCGCACGGCCGCCTCGAAGCGATCCTGAAGGAGCCGCGCGATGTCGCGTCGGCGCGCGGGGTCGCTCTCGTGCTTCATCCGCATCCGTTGCATGGCGGCACGATGCACAACAAAGTGGTCTTCCGCGCCGCGCGCGCCCTGAATGACGCCGGGTACGTCGCCCTGCGGATAAATTTTCGCGGCGTGGGCCTGAGCACCGGCACGCACGACGAAGCGCGCGGGGAGCAGGATGATGCGCGCGCCGCGCTCGATTATCTGGTGAAGACGTATCCGGATCGGCCACTCACGCTCGCCGGATTCTCTTTCGGCGCGCGCGTCGGCCTCGAAGTCGGCGCGCGCGACACGCGCGTCGGTCGTTTGATCGGGATCGGCACGCCCGTCAATATGTATGACTTCGGTCTCCTACGCTCAGCGGGCGGCAGTCCGCTCCTGCTGGTTCATGGTGATCGAGATGAATTCGGAGATACGGATAAACTGCGCGCTCTCGCCGCCGCATATCCGGGGGAAGTGAGAATCGAAATCATTCACGGCGCGGGCCATTTTTTTGAAGGGCATCTGGATGAAATGGCCCGCGTCATCAGAGACTGGGCCATAGAGGGGGTACGAAGCGACGAGCGGCGTGGGTAAGAAGACAGCGAGCGAGCTGACGAGAGTGCTTAACGCTTGCCTTCCGCTGTCTTCTGCTCCTCATACAGGCTGTCGATGACGGCGCGGTATTTCTCATCGACGACGCGGCGTTTTACCTTGAGTGTCGGGGTGAGTTCCCCGCCCTCGATCGTCAGTTCGCCTTCGAGCAGCGCGATGCGCTTGACGCGCTCGTATTTCGCCAGTCCCTCGGAGAGCTCATCGACCTGTCTCTGAAAAAGATCGAGGATGAGCGGGTGCCTGCAAAATTCACGAGGCGTGCTGGCGTCGATGCCTTTGATTTCGGCGTAGGCGCGCAGTTGCTCCCAGTCGGGCACGATCAGCGCGGCGGGGAAGCGGCGACCATTGCCGACGAGGACGACCTGATTAACAAACCGCGATTGTTTGATTATTTGTTCGACCAGCTGCGGCGCGATGTATTTGCCGCCGGAAGTCTTGAACAGCTCTTTCTTACGATCCGTGATGCGCAGGAAACCATCCTTGTCGAACGCTCCGATGTCGCCCGTTTTGAACCAGCCGTCTGCGGTGAAGGCGGCGCGCGTGGCCTCCGGCTTATTGTAATAACCGCGCATCACGTTGGGCCCGCGCGTTTCGATCTCGCCATCCGGCGCGATGCGGACTTCGACGTTTTTGATCGGCCGCCCGACCGTGCCGATGCGGTTATCGTCGAGCTTTCCCGCGGCAATGACCGGCGAAGTCTCCGTCAGACCATAGCCCTGAACGATGGGTAGCCCCGCGCCCGCGAAGATGTAGCCGATCTCATCGGGCAGGGCCGCCCCGCCCGAGATGAAGAAACGGATGCGCCCGCCCATCCCCTCGCGCCACTTGGCAAACACGAGACGCGCCGCGACGGCGTGCTGAAGCTCAATTAACGGAGGAACTTCCCGGTGCTCGATGGTGTCCTGCGCCCACGCCTTTCCGACCCTCACCGCCCACGCCAGCAGCGCCGACTTGACGCGCCCCCCGGCGGCGGCCCGGTCCTTGATGCGCGCGTAAATCTTCTCGAAGAGACGCGGCACGCCGACCATCGCCGTCGGCCGCACTTCGCGCAGGTTGTCGGCCAGCTTTTCGAGCGATTCCGCGAAATAAGCGCTCATCCCGTGATGGATGTACATGTACATCGCGAGGCGTTCAAGGACATGCGAGAGCGGCAGCACCGAGAGCGCGCTGTCCGCAGTGGTGACGGAGAGATGATCCGCCGTGTCCACCAGATTAGAGGTGAGATTCGCGTGCGTCAGCATCACGCCCTTGGGTTCGCCCGTCGTGCCGGAAGTATAGATGATGGTGGCGAGGTCTTCGGGCGCGACCGCTCCCGCCAGTTCATCCGGCAGATGAGGCTGCTGCTCAGCAAGCGCCAGCCCGCGCGCTTCGAGCTCGGCGAAGGTCAGCATCGCGCCCGCGGTGTGGGTGCCCGGCTCTTCAAGTAAAAACACGACGTGTTCGAGCGCCGCACAGTCCTTAATGGCATCCGCGATGCGCTCGAAGGCCGCGCGATGCTGAATCAACAGCGCGCGCGCGCCCGAATCATTGAGTATGTAGCACACCTGCGCGGGCGTCTGCGTCGTATAGATGGGTACGTCGATCGCGCCCGCGGAGAGGCAACCGAGATCGGAGAGCACCCATTCGGGACAATTTTCCGAGAGGATCGCCACGCGATCGCCCCGCCGCACGCCGAGCGAATAAAGACCGAGCGCACAGTCGCGCCCGCGCGCCAGCATCTGATCCGATGAAATGGCATGCCACCGACCGCCGCGCTTGTAGTTGAGCGCATCGGGTTTGCGGTGCAGCCGCACGGCGCGGGCGAACATCTCGACGAGCGTCCGCGGCTCGTCGCTCGGGAGCGGCGGGCGACTATTCTCAACTCTATTCGCTTCCGGCGGAGCCTGGCCAGTCGTTGCGGTGATGGTGTTCATCAGGCGCTCACTCCGTTGAGGAAGATGTCCAGCACCTGATCGGCCATCGGCGCGAGTTTGTAACGACGTTTCGACAGAATCCAGTTGGTCGCCATCTCATCGAGCGCGCCGAACAGAATCTTGGCGACCACCTTCGCGCTCAGACCGGGACGAAACATGCCGGCCCGCTGTCCCTCCTCGAACGTCTCGCGGATCAGGCGCAGGTATTCGGCGAGACCGGCGGCGGAAAATTCTTCCATGAATTTGGTCGAGCAGCGCAGATACACCAGAAACAAAATTGCAACATAAAGATAAGCGCCCAGCCGTTAGAGATTGACAAGAGCGATGCG
>JANOGZ010000224.1:0-1083 GCA_031406255.1 Pyrinomonadaceae bacterium
GGTCTCACCGGGACACAGCGGCGGTTGGTCAGCAGGGAAGTCGAGGTGATCGGGAGGTGAAAGCTTCTTTCTCCCACAGAGTCGGCGGCGCGGCTCATCGCGTGCGCAGGTCCGGCGTATTCGTTTTCACAGCGCCGCAGACACGCGCTCTGCTTGGAACTCCTTCCGGGTGAGAATGGCTTGCACCTCCGACAGCACCCACGCTACTTTGCGCCACTCTCTTTCCCTTCCAGGTTCTTCCACTCTCCTGACCCGATGAAGCTCGCCCAGTAGTACGGATGACTCAACTTCCTGCTCCGCAGCATATTGAGCTGCGCCTGCCGCAGCGCTTCGGTCCGCCCTTCGCCGGCCTGCAACCGCCTGTAGTACTCCACCATCAGATCGCGTGTCGCCGCGTCACTGACCTGCCACAGGCTCATCACCTGACTCTCCGAGCCCGCCAGCACCAGCGCCCGTCGCAACCCGTACACCCCGTCGCCGCTACGCACGTCGCCCACTCCGCTCTTACACGCCGACAGAACCACCAGACGAGTCCCCCACAGGTCTAACCCGGCCGCTTCCAAAGCCGTCAACACCCCATCTTCGCCCGCACCGTCCTCCCGATTATTAGCTCCGGCCAGGATCAGCCCAGAGCGCAACAGCGGTCTCTCACCTGTTGGCCCCTGGTCCGGGAGGAAGAAGCCATGCGTCGCTACATGCAGCAGGCTCGGCCCAGAAACCTGCTTCAGTGCGCTTTCGGTCGCCGCGGCTTCGGTCAGCATCTTCACGCCCGGCAAGATCCCACGCAGCGCGTGCGCTTCGGCGGCCGTCCCCGGCAGTTGATCGAACCGCAGTTGCGCGAAGTCGACCGAGCGCTCGCCACTCGTGCTGTCCGCTCCGCTGTCGCTTTGGCGGCGGGCCGCCAGCGACAGGGCGAAGAGCGGATTAGCGATCACGACGGGTCCCAGTCGGCTCGCGGCACGCACCTGTAAGCGCACCAGATCACGCCCGCTCGTCAGATAGGAGAGCGTGTAGCGCTCGAGCAGGTAATGGTTCTGCTCATCAACGAGGACGCCGAAGGGGAGGAGGTTGAGTTCTCCGTCG
>JANOGZ010000253.1:0-1160 GCA_031406255.1 Pyrinomonadaceae bacterium
CGGCGGAGCCCGTCGCTGCATCCCCTCCCTCACCGCCCGCTGCGGAAGCCGTCGAATTCTCCGGCTTCGATCGCTATGACGTGGCCGATGAAGTGCCTGCTACGGCGGCGGCCGATGGCGAGATGGCAGCGAAGGCCGTATCGAGCTCATCTGCCATCTCGCCATCGGCCCCCGCGGTAGCAGGCACTTCATCGGCCACGTCATAGCGATCGAAGCCGGAGAATTCAACGGATTCCTCAGCGGGCGGTGAGGGAGGGGATGAAGCCACGGGCTCCGCCGCCGCCGCCGCTCCCTGCGAAAGATTGCGGCGCGCCTCGATCTCGGGATGCGCGCCATACTGACCTTCGAGCATGTCGAGCGTGTCGCGCGCGATATCCGCGTAGCCTTGCGCGAGATAAAAATCAACGCTTTCCAGTTCCTGCTTGAGGAGCGATGCGAGGCGCGGATCCGGCCCGCCAGCGGCAGTGGTCGCCGTGGCGCTTTCCTCCTGGCCGCCCTTTGCTGTCACGTCCGCTGCCGTGGTGCTGAAGTCGATCTCCTGAAAGCTTGAGCCGAAGCTGTCCGCCGCCGGCGGCGCGGCCGGCGCGGAGAAACCACCCGGCGAAGCGCTCGTATCGGCAAAGTCGTTGAGATCGGCAAACGAGGAGCTGGCATCCGTAGGGGAAGCGGCCGCCGGCGCTGACTCATCGGCGACCGTGTTCCATTCAAATTCCGAGGCGGGCGGGGCGACCGCTTCATTCGCCGGCGGCACGGGTGATGATCCTGCCGGAGCCGGCGACTCATCCTCTAACATGAAACTCTCAAAGGTCGGCACTTCGCTCTCGACGGGCGTCGCCGGCTCGTATGATTCTTCGCTCGACGGGTCGAAGTTTTCGGGAACGCCGCCGAGTTCCTTGAGACGATCGTAGTAGCGCGCTTCTCCCGGAACGAGGCGTATGAGATGGATCAGCGCGTCGCGCTCCTGACCTTCGAGGCCGGCCGCCTCGGCTGCTTCCGCCAGCTGCTGGTAAGCGATGCGGAGTTGTTCTTCGTCGCGCTGCCATGAGGAGATACGCACGAGCATGTTGAGCGCAGCGATCTGCTCGGGAATACGCGCCAGCACTTCGTTCAACAATTCGAGCACCGCGCCTTCTTCGCGACCCGAAAGCGCCGGCTCCAGG
>JANOGZ010000314.1:0-9372 GCA_031406255.1 Pyrinomonadaceae bacterium
CTTCCAACTATCAACGTGAACCGCCGGATGCCGAACGGCACGTCCGGTGGTGTGGGAGGACGGCGGGGGCGACCCCGCCTCCTACCCGATTAGAGAGGCGCGCGAAAGTTGGAACCGATCGCTTAACCACCCCGAAATAGAATAGAAGGAGAATCAGAGCATGAAAAGAATGAGTGTCGTGTTGGCCCTCGCGGCGGCAATCTCAACGGTCGTTTTACTGGATTCCGGGAGATGCCTGGCGCAGGGACCCGGAGGACCACCCCCGCCTGACCGCACGATTGATGCCGCCGCGCGCACGCAGGTTATCGAAACTATCTTGAAGCGCCTGAATGATTCTTATGTTTTTCCGGAAATGGCCAAGGAGATGGAGCGGGCGCTTCGCGCACGCGCGCAGAATAAGGAATATGACCAGATCACCAGCTCCAGCGCTCTCGCGCAGGCGCTGACCACGCATCTCCAGGCGGTCAGTAAAGACAAGCATCTGCGAGTGCGGTATTCCTACGAGCCGATACCGCAGAGAGGCGAGCAGCGAGAGCCGACGCCGGAAGAGCGCGAGAACTTTCGGCGCTTTGCCAACCGGGTAAATCACGGATTCGAAAAAGTGGAGCGCCTGCCGGGCAACATCGGCTATCTGGATTTGCGCGGTTTCTTCGATCCGGAGTTGGGCGGCGAGACGGTCGCCGCGGCCATGAATTTTCTCGCCAACACCGATGCCCTGATCATTGACCTGCGCAAGAATGGCGGCGGCGATCCCGCGATGGTCGCGCTGATCACTTCCTATCTCTACGGCAGCGAGCCCGTGCATCTCAATGATCTCTACTGGCGCGAAGGCAATCGCACGGAGCAATTCTTCACGCGCGCTTCCGTCCCCGGCAAGCGCCATCAGGGCAAGGATGTCTATGTCCTGACCAGCAATTACACGTTCTCCGGCGGCGAGGAGTTCACCTACAACCTCAAAAATCTGAAGCGCGCGACGATCATCGGCGAGACGACCGGCGGCGGCGCGCATCCCGGCGGCGGTTTCCGCATCAGCGAGCACTTCCAGATGTTCGTCCCGACGGGCCGCGCCATCAATCCCATCACGAAGACCAACTGGGAAGGAACCGGCGTCAAACCGGACATCGAAGTCCCGAAGGAACTGGCGCTCAAAACCGCGCACATCCTCGCGCTCGAGAAAGCTCTGGGAAAGAACACCGACGAGAGGCTCAGGGGTGATCTCACCAGACTCCTCGAAACCCTGAAAAAAGAGCTCGATGAGTTAAAGAAAAATCCGAAAGAAGCTTCCTGAAACTTTTGCTCCGGGGAACGTGCATCAGCCTGTCGCGTTTGTGCGACAGGCTGATTCTTACTCAGCGCATGATGAGGCCGAAACGACGACTCTGAGAGAATCAGCGCTCGTCTCCACTCTGGTTCTGCTGTTGATGATCCCGCCGCCGGCGCAGAGACCACGGAAGCGCCGGAGGCGCAGCCCCGGCCGGGCGTGGCAGCCTGGACATCGCGGGTGGCGCGGAAGGCATCAATGCCATATTAGAGATGAATCTCGATACCGGTTATACTACTATCGGGATGGCAAATTATGATCCACCGCCCGCCGAAAAAATCGGCAGACAAATTCGCGCCTGGCTCACGAACGTCAAGAACCAGGCCAAGAGGTGTCGCCGCATCCTGGCGCAACATGAAAAACAGAGCGAAGCTGCCGACCATACTCAGGAGATTCGAGCAATAGTTATGACAAACGGATTCTCACTCAAGGCCGCCTTATTTATCTTCACTATATTTGCCTTTCCCGGCCTCGCGCATGCGCAACGGGCGAGCGCGCCCCCTCCGGCCGAGGCGAACGCGAACCGCACCGAGAGCAGAAGGCGCGCGGCGACCGTCTCCGACCCGGCGGCGACGGCGGTCATCGAACGCGATGTCGCCGAAGCTCTGACGATCATCGAAGACAATTATGTTGACGGCGCGAAGATTGATTACAACGCTGTCTTCAAGTCGTCAGTCACCGGCATGCTGCGCACGCTCGACCCCCATTCGAATTACTTTGACCGCGCTGAATTCGAAGAGTTTCGCACCGACCAGCGCTCGGAATATTTCGGGATCGGCGCAACGATCGGCGATTTAAGTGAAGGCGAGCAGATCAATACCTATATTCGGGCGGCCTTTCAGCATTCGCCCGCGGAGCGCGCCGGTCTACGTTTCGGCGACCGGATCGTCGAAGTGAACGGCGAGTCAATGCGCGGCAAAGCGTATCCGGAAGTGCGCGAGCGCCTGCGCGGGCCGCGAGGCTCGACCGTGAAAGTGACGGTCGAGCGCGCCGCCACGGGTCGCCTCGAGACGGTCGAGATAATGCGCGACGCGGTGCCGCAACCATCCGTGCCGGAAGCGTACATGATTAAACCCGGCGTCGGTTACATCGCGATGACGCGCGGGTTCAATCTGACGACCGCCGAAGAGTTCCGCGAGGCGCTCGCCGGACTGCGCGCGAAGGGGATGAACATGTTGATCCTCGACCTGCGCGGCAACGGCGGGGGACTCCTCAATCAGGCAGTGCGCGTCGCCAACACCTTCCTGCATCGCGAACAGACGGTGCTCACCCAGAAAGGGCGGATTAGAGGTAGCTCGCAGGTCCACGTGGCCGACAACGACGCGCCCGATATGACGCCGCTCGTGGTGCTCGTCAATCGCGGTTCCGCCTCGGCCTCCGAAATCGTCGCCGGGGCGCTGCAGGACCATGACCGTGCGCTGATCGTCGGCGAAACGAGCTTCGGAAAAGGTCTCGTGCAGCTTCCTTACCCGCTGGCCGATGGCTCGGCGCTGCTGCTGACGATCGCGAAGTATTACACGCCTTCGGGTCGTCTCATTCAGCGCGATTATGCAAACAGCGGCTTCTACGATTACTACACGCAGGGCGGTCTCCAGCGCAGTTCCGAGACGCCTAGTGAAGCGCCTGCTGGCCCGAAGGGGCCGGTCAGCCGCACCGACACGGGCCGCACCGTCTATGGCGGTGGCGGCATCTCCCCTGATGAGACGGTCCTGCCGCGCATCCTTACCCCCGCGCAGCAGCGTTTGGTTAATCCGATCTTCGCCTTCGCGCTGGATCTGACGCGTGGTCGCCTCAGGGGCTTGGAAGCATACAAAGTAGAGGGGCCGATTGATTACGATCGCGATCTCAGGGAGACGGATTTTCCCGTGACGGATGAGCTGTACAGGGCTTTTGAAAGTTTTGTCAGGAGCAAGCCGGTATACAAGGCAGCGTTGGCGCAGTTCGGGCGCGAGCGTTCATTTATCGAGCGTCAGCTGCGTTATGACCTCGCGACGGCCAGCTACGGCACGACGACGGCCGTGCAGGTCTTCAATGCTGATGATCCGCAGATCGGGCGCGCGATAGTTTTGATGCCGCGCGCGCGTGATCTCGCGCTCGCCGCCCGCCGCGTGCGCAATCCGTCATAAGAAACCGAACACGGTCGAATTCCAGGCCGCTCAGCCACCACTGCTGTTCTCCGGCAATCGTTCGGCTCGAATCACTACGCGGAGCGGTTTATGAAAACAGGTTCAGAGATATCACGTCGTGAGTTTATCATCGCCGGGTGCGCCCTGCTTCCCTTGCTGAATACGGCGACGGCGTGCGCGGAAAATGCTTGCCGGCCGACCGAGACGAATGCCCGCGGCCCCTTTCATCGCCGCGGCGCGCCGTGGCGGACGCAGCTCTGCGGCCCCGCGGAGCCCGGCGAGCCGCTCATCATTTCCGGGAACATTATCGCTGCCGGGAGTTGTCGGCCCGTGGCGGGCGCGGTCGTGGATGTCTGGCAGGCCAATGCCGCCGGCCGCTACGACAATGAGCTTCCGGCGTACCGCGCCGACCCCGAAAAATTCCTGTTGCGCGGACAGATGAAGACAGACGCGCAGGGGCGCTACCGCTTCGAGACGATCCTGCCGGGAAACTATCAGGATGGCCAGTCGTGGCGGCCCAGGCACATTCACTACATCGTCAGCTGTCCGGGATACGAGTCTCTGACGACGCAGTGCTATTTCGAGGGAGACAAATACAACGACACCGATTATTTGGTGAAAAGGTCGCTCATCATTAAGCTGCGCGGTCCCGTATCTGTGAAGGAAGAGAGAAAGCACCTCGAAGGAACATTCGATATCGTTCTTGCCAGGACGGCATAAAACATCCGCCCGATGTTGAAAAAGACAACCAGGCTATGGAAAAAATAATCTCCCGACTCGATTCCCAACATCGTCAACTGCTGGAGACGATCACTCCGATTGATGACGAACGCTTCGCCCACCGTCCGACGAAGGCTGAGTGGAGCCTTGCCGAAGTGGTGCATCACCTGTGCCTGGTCGAGCAACATGTCATCAAAGTGCTCGAGACCGCCCTCGCCGACCCGCCGCAGCGGCACGGTCTCTGGCAGCGGGTGGTGCCGCTCTGGATCGTCGGCTCGCGCTCGATCCGCGTGAAAGCCCCGAAATCAGTCGAGCCGCTCAATGCGCCGCCGAAAGAGGACGTGATCGACAACTACCGGCGCACGCGCGCGACGCTTCGCGAGTTCGGTATCACGCATGGACGCTCGCGTTTGCAGCAATTGACGATGAAACATCCGTTTCTCGGCAATCTCGATGGCGTCGGAGCCGTCTCCTTCGTCGGCTATCATGAGCGGCGCCATTACAAGCAGATTCTGGAGATCATCAAGAAGATCAATTGAAAGCCCGCCGGTGCGTCTGTCGGGTGAGAGGGGATGGGCCTCGACCGGCTTCTCTGACGGGGGGCTTCGCCAGAGAGGCGGTCAGCGGTGATTCAAGCGAAGAGGTGCTCGATGCTGTTGGCGTAATAAGTGAGTACCGGCAGCTCGTGCGGGCGGGCGACGTAAAGCCCTTCTGTCTCCACGATGAGGCGGCGCAGCCTCAGCATCCGCAGGCCGACGGTAAGCGCATAGTCCTGATCACCGCGCGGGATATAGACGTGCGCCCCGCGCGTCTCGAGCTCCCGCATCAACCTGAGCACCTCGCTTTTGAGCTCCAGTTCGCTCCACGCTTTCTCGGGTGAGCGGACGAAGACTGTCGCCACGAGCGACACCGGAAGCACCGGGATGACACTCGCGATGGAAGCCATCAGTTCACGCCCGAGATTTTCCACCCGCGCAAAACGATCCTCTTTATCGAGCGAGCGGAAATCGACCCCCTGCGCCGCCAGATATTTCCTGAGCGACACGGGCGTTCCGAAGTTGACGCAGGCGTAGCCGAAACGATGCCACTTATTCTGTGCCATCAGCCGTAGATTGCGGAAGATGAAGGCCAGCGTGTGAGCGGCGGTGACGGCCGGACTCTTCTTTTCAGCCGCCGGCTCGAGATCGGAGAGGAGCGAGCGATCCTCCAGCGTCCGGTCATAGTTGATGCCGACGGGAATAAACACGAGGTCTCGTTCTCCGGCCGGATCAAAAGACCTGAGCATGTAATCGAGCAAACCGACCTTGGGCGGACGCAGCTTTCCATCGCGGCTTAAGCCTCCCTCGGGATAGACCGCCTGCGTGACGCCGGCCGTCGTCGCCATATGGACATAGCGTTCGAGAACTTTGCGATAGAGAGCGTTGCGGGAGTTGCGCCGGACGAAGTAAGCGCCCATCGCCCGGATCAGAGTCTGCAGCGGCCAGATGCGCGCCCATTCGCCGACCGCGTAGGAGAGCGCGGTCCTCTCCGCCGCGAGAAAAGAGATCAGGATGTAATCCATATTGCTGCGGTGGTTCATCAGAAAGACCACAGTGGATTTCGGATGAACACCGGCGAGGCCGGCCTCGTCCGTATAGCCAAGCCGCACGCGGTAGAGAAAGCGCGAGGTGCGGCGCGAAATCCAGTAGCACACGCGGAAATAAATGTAGGCGTTGAAGGCCGGAACGATCTCGCGCGCGTAGCGCTCGATCTTCTCCATCGCCATCTCGTGCGGTATCTCCTGTTCGCGCGCATATCCTTCGGCCGCCGCCTGAACCTGCGGATCGTAGAGCAGGCGATCGATCAGCACCTCGCGCTTCGTGAGCTTGAAGGGTTGAATCTGAATCCTGAGGCGAGTATTAAACTCTTCGAGCACGCGGTTGACGCGCCGCCGCAGAATCCAGCGCACCGCGGGGATGAGCGCGCGATCGAGGACGCTCCATGCCGCCAGCACGACGAGCACCGCGGCCACCCAGATCGGAAGTGTGACTGTTAGATTCTCCAAGATATGATTTTCAGCCGGTTCTTCCGGCGCTCTCCGGCGAGGGCACGGGCGACGCCGATAGTTGACCGGAGACCAGCGTTCAGGCTTTAAAGAACGTCGAATTGATTCGCGGCAAGAATTGATTTCATTCCTTAAATTGTCAAGTGAATTGTTGTCGGGAGAAAAAGATGACCGACGGGTCGCCGGGAACCTTTAACGGTTAGCTACGTCTTTGCAGCCAAATGAATCATCAGGAACTGCTGAGCATTTTTGCTCTCGCCAGTGAGTTTAAGGAAGGCGATCTGCTCGTGGGCGGGACGCGCGATGAGCACGTCCGCCGCGACGCGCGGCGTGCTCTGTCCGCCGTGCGCCTCGGTGAGATAACCGAAAGCGTCTTCGTCGAAGACGGCGTCAGCGAGGCGCTGGCGCGCGCGCTTGACCGGCGGCTCGCGCGGGAGATCGCCCACCTGAGCGTCGAGGAGCTGAAAAGTATTTTACTGAGCAATGAAGGTGAGGCGTGGGCGCGGCGTTATCGCGCCGGCCTGGCGAGCGAAGTGATCGCCGCGGTCGTGAAGGTGATGTCCTGTGATGAGCTCTCGAACGTCGCGCGAAAGATCTTCAATCCGCTGCCGCCCGCAACGGGCGTCGCGATCGGCTCGCCGCCGCACTTCGGCTCGCGCATTCAGCCGAACAGTCCCGGCGATGACGAAGAAGAGATCCTCTTTTCGATTCTCGAAGGGCTCGCCTATGGCTGCGGCGACGTGATTCTCGGTCTCAATCCGGCGAGCGATGATGTGGAGACGATCATCCGCCTCGAACAGTTGCTCGCCCGTGTGGTCAAGCAATTGGAACTCCCGACGCGCTACTGTGTCCTCTCTGACATCGTGAAGCAGACGAGCGCGCGCACACGGACGCCTGTTGATGTCGGCTTTCAGAGCCTTGCCGGCACCTCGAAAGCGCTCGGCGGAATGGTCGGGCTGGATGTGGATGGCGTGCTCGATCTGGCGCGCGGCTTCGACGGCCTCTACTTTGAGACGGGACAGGGCTCGGCCGTCACCAACGGCGCGGCCGAGGGCGTGGATATGGTCACGCTCGAAGCGCGCAACTACGGCATCGCGCGATATATCGGCCAGTGCACGGAAGCGTGGATGATCGTTAATGATGTGGCCGGGTTCATCGGGCCGGAAGTCTTTCGGACGACCGATCAATTGCTGCGCGCCTGTCTTGAAGACACGGTGATGGCCAGACTGCACGGCCTCACCATGGGACTCGATGTCTGCGCTACTTTTCATATGGGCATCGAACCCGCCGCGCTCCAGCGGTTGACCGAAAAGATCGTCGAGCTGGCCGCGCCCGTCTATCTGATGGCCGTCGCGGGTAACGCCGATCCGATGCTGGGGTACCTGACGACCTCTTTTCGTGAGCATCCGCGCCTGCGCCGTCGCGCCCGCCGGCACATCTCGACCGCGATGCGAGGGCGGCTCGTCGCGCTCGGCGTGTTGAATGAAAGCGGCGAACCCGTGGACGGCGGCCCGATCGAAGGGCCGGTAAAAGAAAACGGCGCGGCATCACTCTATGCGTCTTACATGAAGGCGGGCGGCGATACGCGCGGGGCAGAGGCTCTCCGCGCCGAGGGGACGCGCAAGATAAGCGGGCTCGCCCGGCGCGGGTATGACCTCGGTTACGGATACGGCGCCGATTATGAAGCTCCGCGCGAAAGCGTCGTGCGCATGGAAGCGATCTACCGGCACGCGCGGCACGCGCTTTACGCCACGCTGGCCGAAGAGGTGCTCAGAGATGTATCGCCGCGGCGGTTGCGCGTTCGCACACGCGCCGCTGATCGCGAGGAATATCTCGCGCATCCGCCGACGGGTGAACTGATCTGTGAAGCAGATGCGGCTCGCCTTCTCGCGCTGTACGCTGCGCGACAGCCGCAGATCCAGATCGTCCTTTCGGACGGGCTCAACGCCAACGCCCTCAATGAAAACCTGCGCGCTTTGCTGCCGCCGCTCCGGCATCATCTGGCAGCAACGGCTTATCATCTCGGCGAGGTTGATTGCATCGTCGAAAACGGGCGCGTGCGGGCCGGCTACCACATCGGCGCGTTGCTCGATGTGGATATCATCATTCATCTCATCGGAGAACGACCCGGCACGGGTCTCGACACGCTCTCCGTCTACCTCACCTACGGGCGTGACCGGGAAGGGCGCTCGCGCTGGCGGCCTGACCTCGATCACGCCTGGACGACGGCCGTCTGCGGCATCCATCGGCAGGGCAAGCGACCCGCCGCCGCCGCCGCGGAAATCGCGCTGTGTGTCAAACGGATGTTTGAGGAACGCTCATCCGGGGTCGCCCTCGGAGCAAAGTTCCGGCGCAACTGAACCGCCCGCTGAAAAATTCGCCGAGCTGAGCGCCCGGGAGCTCGATCTTTTTCGGTTACGCCGTAGTCGAACATACCGGCGCGAGAGTTGACAGTGACACTCTCGCGCATTAGCTTTACTGCACACAACGAAAAGGAGCCAGTACGGATGGCAAAGACTCTATCCACGATGCTCGAACTGGGCACCGGCGCGCCCGCTTTCAGTCTGCCCGATGTCGTTTCGGGGCAGACCATTTCGCTTGATACCTTTAAGAACAAGAAGGCGTTGCTGGTAATGTTCATCTGCCGTCATTGCCCCTACGTCAAGCATGTCGAACAGGAACTGGCGCGCCTCGGACGTGATTATACGGAAAGCGATCTCGGGATCGTGGCGATCAGCGCCAATGATGCCGGGAGCTACCCCGACGACGCGCCGGAGAGCCTCAGAGAAATGGCTCACGATCTCGGCTTCGCCTTTCCTTACTGCTATGACGAAAGCCAGCAGACGGCGCGCGCCTACGACGCTGCCTGCACGCCCGACTTTTTTCTTTTCAACCGCGACCGGCGGCTCGTCTACCGCGGGCAACTCGATGACAGCCGTCCGCAGAGCGGAAAGCCCGTGACGGGCCGTGACCTGCGCGCCGCGCTCGATGCGGTCCTCGCCGACCGTGACGTTGATCCACAGCAGATACCGAGCCTCGGCTGCAACATCAAGTGGAAACCGGGCAACGAGCCCACTACATAGGGAAAGCATGATCGGAGCTGATGATAAAGAGAATCGCGCGGCAGGCGCGCGGCCGCCGCGCGCTCACGACGGGTGGAA
>JANOGZ010000328.1:0-5343 GCA_031406255.1 Pyrinomonadaceae bacterium
AGATCGGCTTGCGAGAGGCACCATATGGCTATTCCAATCGAAAATCTCATACGTGACCAGCCGGAGCTAACCACAATTTTACCCGACGCGACGCTTCAAGAGGCCGTTGAGCTGATGATCGAAAACGATTTCAGCCAGCTACCCATTGTCGAGGATGGCAAGCCCTATGGCACCCCGGCGAGCTTCGTCACCAGCACTTCCATCGCGCGTGCATTGCTGTTCTCTCCTTCAGGCGGTGATGAAAAATCACGACTGCCCTTGAATTTCGGGCGCCCGCCACATGTACCAGCTCGCCACCGACCGGTAGGGCCGCCAGCGCTCGCCGTAGCTCTCCAGTTCCTTCGGCTTGGGCATCTCCGCCAAACCGTAAGTTAACGCGAAGCCTTTCCGCACCGCGTAGTCGCCGACGGGCAGCACGTCGGGTCTTCCGAGCCCGAACATCAGGAGCATCTCAACCGTCCAACGCCCGATGCCACGGACCTCTGTCAGTCGTTCGATAATCTCCTCATCACCCATCCGTCGCAGGCGCGCGAGTGTCGGCACGGTGCCGTCGAGAGTTTTGGCCGCGAGGTCCTGGAGGGCGGCGAGCTTTGCCCTGGAAAGCCCTGCGCTCCGGAGCTCTTCTTCTGAGGCGGTAAGGACGTCCTGCGGGCGAAGCTTTTTATTGCCGCAGACATCCAGCACACGCTGGTGGATCGCCGCCGCCGCGCTCCCGTGCAGCTGCTGAAAGATGATGTTCCGCGCTAGCGCTTCGAACGGGTTGTGCATGCGGCGGATCTGCAGCGCGAAAGGACCCACGCGCTTTATCAGTTCAGCCAGCGTGGGATCGACCGTGGTGAGGCGCCGGACGGCCTCCTCGCGATCGAAACAGAAATCGTCACCGTTCTTCACCTGTTTTTTTGTTTTGGGAGCTGCCATTTCTCGGTCCTCTACCTGTTAACCAGAATATCTCGCCTTATAATGAATTAATCTGCATCTCTTCGATCAACTCGGCCCCCTGATTCCGCGGGCTGTTGATGAGCGTGCTGACGGGGTAAGAGACCATCTCCCCGGAGGGGAACGGGCGCAGCAGCTCTCTGCGTAACTCCTGCTTCCGCGCGTCCTCATCCAGCCACAGCTGATAATCCTCAGGGTGCAGGATGACGGGCATCCGGTCATGCACGGGATGGAGCAGCTCGTTGGCTTCTGTCGTGAGGATCGAACACGACTCAACCACTCTGCCGCCCTCGTCCTTCCACCTCTCCCAGATTCCCGCGAAGCCGAACGGGCGGTCCTCCGCGCGCATGCGGAAGAAGTAGGGCTGCTTCTTGCTACGGGTGCGCTGCCACTCATAAAACCCGTCGGCCGGGATGATGCAGCGTCGCTTTCTGAAGGCCTCCCGGAAGGAAGGCTTTTCCGTCACCGTTTCGCTCCGGGCGTTGATCAGCTTCGCTCCGATCGACGGGTCTTTGGCCCACGAAGGGATCAAGCCCCACTTCAGAAATTTCGCCTCACGGCCGGCCGCCGTCTGGTGAACGCCGATGACCGTTTGCGTCGGCGCGATGTTATAGCGGGCTTCGACCGGCGGAACCTCCTCTACTTGAAACTCCTGCGCGAGTCGCGCGCCCGGCGTGCTCTGTGTGAATCGTCCGCACATCTTCAACCTCCAATCTGGGGGTCGTCCGGCTGGTTTACGGAAAGAAAAATCTGGATCAGACCCCGTGTTGTATGTTATACGTTGTTGCACTGTTGACACAAGAACTTTTTTAGCTTCGGATTGGAGAATTTCTCTGATGGATGATTCGGTCTCGGGTGTTTACCGTCCCAATCGGACGAGCAGGCTCGCGCGCCCGCTGCTGATGTGGCGCATTCAGGCCGGATTTCCCTCTCCGGCCGAAGATTACGTTGAAGGACGGATCGACCTCAACCGGGACCTGATCAAGCACCCGCTGGCAACCTTTTACATCCGGGTGGCCGGTGATTCAATGGCGCCGTGGATTCATCCGGGAGCATTACTGGTGGTCGATCGGATGGTGGAGACAAAGGACGATGACATCATTATCGCGCGCATCGGCGACGAGTTGTGCGTCAAAAGGCTCCGCATCGAGCGCGACGGCCGCATCTGGTTGTTCTCTGAGAATCAAGCCTATGAGGCGATGCTGATCACCGAGGGGATGGATTTTGAGGTGTGGGGCCGAGTGATGTATTCGATCAACTGCCACTGAGCACCCTGAATGATGCGCCTGGATGATGCGCTATGACAGCGGCGATCGCCCTGGTAGATGCCAATAACTTTTACGTCTCGTGCGAGCGGGTCTTTCAGCCCCGGCTCATCGGGCGACCCGTCGTGGTGCTGTCGAACAATGACGGGTGCGTCATTGCCAGATCGAATGAAGCGAAAGCGCTCGGCATCAAGATGGGGGCGCCACTGTTTAAGACACAGGACTTGATCGAAGCTCACGATGTGGCGGTTTACTCCTCGAACTATGCCCTGTACGGCGACGTGAGCCAGCGGGTCATGGAAGCCCTGCACGAGTTCACACCAGAGGTTGAGGTTTACTCGATCGATGAAGCCTTTGTCGGGTTTGCTGCTGACGCTAACAAATCGCTGCTCGACCAGGGCTTGAAGGTCAAAGAGAAAGTGCGCCAGTGGACAGGCATCCCCGTCTCGATCGGCATTGCGCAAACAAAAACGCTGGCGAAGATCGCCAACCGGATCGCCAAGAAGGCTCCCGCGTCCGAAGGGGTGCTCGACCTGACCGGGATTTCTGACCAGACGCGGGCGCTTGACGAAACTGCGGTGGGAGAAGTCTGGGGCATCGGCCCGGCTTATGACAGGCTACTGAAAGCGGCCGGGATCACGACGGCGCGTAGATTACGGGACGCCGACCGGAAATGGATTCGTCAGCGGATGACGGTGGTCGGCGCACGGATCGTGGAAGAGCTGCGCGGCGTCAGCTGCCTACCGCTCGATCAATGCCCTTCGGCGCGGAGGAAGACTATCACCTGCTCACGATCGTTCGGCGCTGCCGTCGAGCGGGTAGATGAATTACGTGAAGCCACGGCCGTCTACATGACCCGTGCGGCGGAGAGACTCCGGCGCGCGCATCTCGCGGCCGGCGTGGTGACGGTCTTCATCAACACCGATCGGTTCGGCCCGGAGCCCCGGTACAGCAATGCGATCACTTATGAGCTGGCATACGCTACCGATGACACGAAGGAACTACTGGAGTGGGCGCTCAGGGGTGTGGCGCGGATTTACCGCCCGGGGTACAAATACAAGAAGGCCGGGGTGATGCTCAATCAACTGGCGCCCGCCAATCAACTCTCGATCCGTCTCTTCGGCGATGCTGGATTCGAGCGCTCGCGCCGGCTGATGAGAGCACTGGATGAGATCAACTCGCGGCATGGGCGAGACACCGTTCGATTCGGAGCGGCGCAGCCTGAAGGCCGGTGGAAAACCAGATTCTCGCGGCGCTCGCCACGCTTCACGACATGCCTGAAGGAAGTGCTCTGCGTTGGCTAAAGCTCATCAGCGCGGCGCAGCGCGGGACACAGCTTCCGATTCACCGGGCCATTCCGGTAGACAACAGAGCTATGCTCTGCTCTATACTCTTCGGCGCGTTGGCTATTCGAAGAGTAACTTTCCTCTGATAAGGAGCGCTGCTATGCCCAAATACATCATCGAGCGGGAGATTCCCGACGCCGGAAAGCTTTCCGCCGAGGCGTTGCTGGCCATCTCGCAGAAGTCTTGCTCAGTGCTGAGTCAGATGGGGCCGCAGATTCAGTGGGTCCAGAGTTACGTGACCGATGACAAAGTATATTGTGTGTATATCGCTCCCAGTGAAGAGATGGTGCGAGAGCACGCCAGGCAGGGCGGGTTTCCGGCGAATCGTGTTTCCGAGGTCAGAGCGATTATTGATCCGACGACCGGCGAAGGATAAGTCGGCCGATTGCAAAGCGATTACCCTTCACGCGCGCCGTCCGGCAAGCGGTCTGAACGGGCCGCGCAATCAAGATACCACTTAAATTTCAGGTCGGCGCCGCGCCGGTCAATCCGGGCGTCATGTCCGTCAGGGGCCGAGCAGCTGGAAATTCACTCGCGCCGATTTTCGCTGAGGTGTAGATCGCTTGCAGCCTGTGCCTGAAGCCTCTTTGCTTGTTGACCGGCGACGCCAGCGTTTGCTGCGCGTGCTTGGCGTCAGCTTCGGCCTGGCGGTGACGATCGGCAACACCATCGGCGCGGGAATTCTGCGCACGCCGGGCGAAGTGGCAGCGCAATTACCCAACGTGTGGTTGTTCCTCGGCGTGTGGATTGCCGGCGGGGTGTATGCGCTGCTGGGAGCATTCTCGATTGCGGAACTGGGCACGATGATTCCGCGCTCCGGCGGACAGTACGTCTTCGCGCATCGCGCCCTGGGCGAGTACGCCGGCTTCGTCGTCGGCTGGAGCGATTGGGTATCAACATGCGGCTCGATCGCTGTCGTTGCGATCGTCATCGGTGAATACACGGGCGTGCTTTTCACCCCGCTCGCGGGGCGAACTACCGCCATCGCGGTGGGCGTCGCGATCGGCTTTGCTGTGCTGCAGTGGCGCGGAATCCAGTGGGGCAGCCGCCTGCAGGAACTGACGACCCTGCTCAAAGCGCTGGCGTTCATCGCGCTCGTCGTCGCCTGCTTTGCCTTGGGCGGCAATGGTTCTGTGGCCGGTACGGCTCCGATAGAGCCGACGGGACGCTCGCTGTGGCTCGCGATGATCGTGGCGTTGCAGGCGGTGATTTTCACCTATGACGGCTGGACAGGCGTGATCTACTTCTCGGAGGAGGTGCGCGAGCCCGCCCGCGACATACCCCGATCAATGTTCGGCAGCGTACTGGCGGTCATCGCCATCTACCTTCTCGTCAATCTGGCGCTGCTCTACGTATTGTCGCTCGCGCAAATGTCCGGCGAGAAGCTCGCGGCGGGCGCGGCGGCGCAGGCGATCTTCGGCGCGCGCGGGGATACATTCATTCGTGCCTTAACCATCGTCGCGATGCTCAGCAGCATCAATGCGTTTCACCTGATGGCGACCCGTGTGCTGTTTTCGATGAGCCGCGACCGCCTCTTCGCCACAAGCGCGGTGAGGGTGAATCGGGGCGGGACGCCGACAGTGGCGCTCCTGATCAGCACACTGGTGGCGGTGCTCTTCATCATCAGCGGTACGTTCGAGAAGGTCATCGCGGTGCTGGCCTTTTTCTTCGTCGCCAACTACGCGATCTCTTTCATCTCGCTCTTCGTGCTGCGCTGGCGTGAGCCGGAGGCGGCGCGCCCTTTCGCGCATGGGGCTATCCGTGGACCACGGCGGTGGTGCTCCTGGGCTCAATCG
>JANOGZ010000342.1:0-3068 GCA_031406255.1 Pyrinomonadaceae bacterium
GCATGGATGCGGTTGTGTTAGCGAACAGCTTCAATGTGCTCCAGAGCGGCGCGGATTTCCAGCCGCAATTTTTCGGTGTCGTGCTCCAGCCGGGCACGCGCATCTCGCCATCGGGCCAGTTCATTGGCGGGCGGCCCGACAGGACGATCGGTGGGGTTAACATTTTCGAGACTTCGGCGAACTCACGTTACGACGCCTTGCAATTGCAAGTGCGCGGCCGACTTCCCAGGTCCCTGCAGTACCAGGTGGCTTATACTTTCTCGAAAGCATTTGACGAAGTTTCAGACGTCTTCGATCTGGCGGGGGCGTCGGCGCTGCCACAGAACAGTCTGACGCGGGCGGGCGAGCGGGGTTTCGCCAACTTTGACGCTCGCCATCGCCTCTCCTATAACTTTGTTTACACGCTCTCAGACTTCCGCGGCCAACCGGCCGCGCTTCGCCACCTCTTCGGCGGGATGCAACTGGCCGGCACAGGCCAGTTCCAGACCGGCCAGCCGTTCACCGTCAACAGTATTTTCGACGTGAATCTGGATGGCAATCTGACGGATCGGTTGAACAGCACGGAGGGGATCGTTCGCACGGGCGACCGACGCCAGCCGCTACGTTTGACGACCACCAATCCGACCTCTCTCCTGGCGCCGGTAGGTCAGGACGGGCAGGTCGGACGTAACACGTTCCGCGCCGGAAATCTCCTTGAGCTCAACCTTTCGGTGATTAAAAACATTCCCCTCTCGGACCGGCAAAACTTGTCTTTCCGAATGGATATCTTTAACTTTACCGACCGCGCCAACTACGGCATCCCCGTGCGATTCCTCGAAGCGCCCGGCTTCGGTCAGGCGACCAACACCGTGACGCCCGGGCGCCGCGTTCAGTTCGTGCTGAAGTATTCGTTCTAAGCGCGATCGCGCGGCGCATCCGACGAACAGGCCAGGAAGAGGAGCCCGGCAACAGCCCACTGTGGACTGTTGCCGGGCTTTTCCGTAATGGAGGCTGCCTTGTTTGCTGCCGCTATAACTCCAAACAGAGCTGGAAGTGGCCGTTTCCCGCGTCCTTCCGTCGGACTCATGTAAAAAAACGCTTGCGCCTGACGTTGCGTCAGACCTTACGATGAAGATTGAAAGAGGCGAACGTATGAAAACGATGATGCGATCTTTATATCAAGCGCGCGAATTCGCCGCGCGAGCCGGAGTGACCGTCCGTACGCTACATCATTACGATCGTCTCGGGCTGCTCAAGCCGAGCGGCTACACGGCGAGCGGTTATCGTCTCTACGGCGAGCGAGACTTTGCGCGGTTGCACCAGATCATGACGCTGAAATTCATCGGTCTCCCTCTGCGACAGATCAAAGGCATTCTCGAAAGAAACGAGTTGGACTTGCTTGAGACGCTGCGCCTGCAACGCAAGCTCATCGAGGAGCAGCGTCGTCGGCTGGACGTGGCTCTCGCGGCTATTGAAAAGGCAGAGAGCGTCATCGCGTCCGGCGATGAAACGAATTGGGAAGCCTTCAAAAAAATCATCGAGGTGATAGACATGGAAAACAATATGGAATGGGTGAAGAATTATTACACGGAAGAGCAGCTCGCGGAACTCGGCAAACGCTGGTCGCCGGAGTTGCAAGAGAAAGCGGAGCGAGACTGGGCATCTCTCATCAAAGACGTGGGAGCGGCGGTCGGTCAGGGTGAAGATCCAGCGAGCGCGAGGGCGCAAACGCTTGCGGCACGCTGGTCGGAATTGATCGAAGGGTTCACGGGCGGCGATCCGGCCATCGCGGAAAACCTCAGGAAGCTTTACGCCGATCAAGCCAGCTGGCCTGCCACTTTCAAAAAGCCGTACGGCGACGAGGTGGGCTCATTCATCTGCCAGGCGATGGCGGCTCGCAAAAAAGAGTAAGCCGGCGCGGGCCGCGCTTTTCAGCTGAACAGAAGAGGGTGCTTAGTCTTAGCCGCCGCAGGAGCAGAGATGAAACCGCCGGGGAAGCATCAAGGACAAACAGCCGCGCCGCCCCGCGCGCCCTCTCTCTCTCTCTGTGCGCCGGCGCCGGCACTTTGACTATCCGAAATAAAAATATGCTTTATGAACAAAGAAGGGCAGGAGCTACTCCTGCCCTGACGAAGAATTGTCCTTTTAAGCCCGCTCAAAGATTTGGTGTTCGGGATGCTACCTGAGGCTAACTCTGCGACGACCCTGCCGTATACTTTTCGATAGCCGGCGAAGCACCGGCGGCGTGCAAATACTTGATCAAGACGACCTCGTTGTGACGCTCGTTGTAGATCATCTCATCCACCTGCTTCGACGCCACCAGGATCCCAAATCCTCCCGGCTTCATCCCCATCTCCTTCCGCACCCGCTCGTGCTCCGACGGCGCGTCCTCCGGATTCACCACCGCCGCCACCGGCCCCTCCGCTCCATACAACGACTCCAACCGAAACCCTTCCCCAGGATCCTTGATCCGATACAAGATCAATCGCGGTGACCGCAAGTAACTGACATCCACCCACTGCCGCCGATCATTCTTCCCCCCATGCACGATCGCATTCCGCAGCATCTCGCGAAACGCATACGTCACCGACTGCCGCGTCTCGGCCGGCAAGTCCGTCTTCAACTGCGACATCAACCGCTCCAGCGGATCGATCGCCGCCAACGAGCACGGAACCCGCAACTCGATCCATTCGGGTCGCGCCGACAAGACCTCGATGGAGACCTCCTGCGGCCCCAACTCGATGGCGCTCTTGACCGCAGAGAGCAGTTTCTCCAGATCAAATGGCTTGGCGAGGAAGTCGCAGGCCTGATCGCGCATCGCGGTGAGTGCGGTCTCCGGAGTGGTCACGGCCGTCATGATGATGACGGGCAGGTCCTGGTGATCCTGGCGCATGCGGGAGAGCATCTCCAAGCCATCCATGCCGGGCATCATGACGTCGAGGAGGGCGACATCGGGGCGGTCGTGGGCGAGGACATCGAGGCCCTGGAGGGCGTCGTGAGCCTGAAGGACTTCGTAGCCTTCGCGGGCGAGAGCGATGCTGACGAGTTCGTGCAAGTCCAGATCATCGTCCACCACCAGTACCTTCTTC
>JANOGZ010000429.1:0-2981 GCA_031406255.1 Pyrinomonadaceae bacterium
CCGACGATCACGATGGCGGCCTTATCGGGCGCAATATGCTCTTCGGCGACCCGCTGCACCTCCTCTATCGTCACAGCGTTGATATGTTCCCGGTAAGTCTGAAGATAGTCTTCAGGTAGATTCATCATCTTAATCTGGAGAAGTTGATCGATCAGTCCTTCCTGTGTTTCGAGCCGGATCGGAAAGACGCCGGTGAGGTAAGATTTCGCGTCGTTTAGTTCCTTCTCCGAGACCGCTTCGGTGCGGATGCGATCGAGTTCATAAAAAAACTCTTTGAGTGACGCGCCGGTGACCGGCGTCCGCACCTCCGCCGTCACGCGAAACGTCCCGGCGTCGCGTCGCGCGTCGAGGCTCGAGTACGCGCCATAGGTGTAGCCTTTTTCTTCTCGCAGATTCATAAACAGCCGCGACGAGGCGTTAGCGCCGAGCACGGTGTGCATTACGAGCGTCGGAAAGTAGTCAGGATCGGTGCGTGTAATGGCGGTGTTGGCGATAACGATATTGGACTGCGCCGAGCCGGGACGATCCACCAGGTAGGCGGCCCGCGCGGTGCGGACGGGCGGCGCGGCCCACTGTGGGCGGGGCGCAGACTGTCCTTCCCAGACGCGGAAATGATCATCGATGCGCTTCAGCACCGCGTCGCGCCTGACATCGCCGACGATGATCAGCACGGCGTTATCGGGAACGAATGTCATGCGGTGAAAGCTCGTCAGTTGTTCGCGCGTCATCGCCTCGATGGATTGCGGCGTCGGCGAAACGACCGCATAGGGATGGTCGCCGTAAATGATGCGCGATAGTCGCTCACTGGCGAGGAAAGAGGCCTGCGCGCGTTGCGCAATGAGATTCTGTTGCGCGTTTTGTTTGGTCAGGTCGAGTTCATTTTCGGGAAACGACGGGCGGAGCGCGACATCGGCCAGTAAATCAAGCACCTGATCGCTATAGGAAGCGAGCGCCGACGCTGCCACAGTCGTGTAGTCCGAATTGGCCCCGGCGGTGAGCGTCGCGCCAAGCCGCGCCACTTCATCAGCAATCTGGCGGCTCGTGCGCGATTCCGTGCCCTCGGTCAGCAGGCTGGTCATGATATCCATCAGACCGGGCAGCGCGGGCGGATCGTATGAATCGCCGGTGCGCATGGCCAGACGATAACTCACCAGTGGCAGGCGATCAGATTCAACGATGACAACCTGAAGACCGTTGGGCAGCGTCGTCTCATCCGGGGTGGGAACGTTAAGCGGCCGGAACGCTAATGGCGCCGGCGGCTGGCGACGAAATTCTTCTGTTTGAGGTGCGGTCATGTTCATAATCCGGTGGCGCGTCGAAAGAAACAAAGGTGAGGCGTTAATGCTTCAGAAGCATTCATAGCTTCAACTGAGGCGCGTCGGCCGGTTGCTGCGGTTGTTCCGGGCGCGGCTCGGCGGGCTCGATCGGAGTGGCCGGATGGCCGGCCGATGAGGCCGGTTGCGTGCGTGGTCTGGGAGGCACTTGCGGAGGAGGCGCACCCGGTTGTTCGGATTCGCTCGCAGTATCAGCGGCGCCCGGCGAAACGGACGGGGCTGCTTCCCCGCTATCTTCAGGTGAAGGAACGATCTCGATGATGGAATAGTTGTCGGTGTGAAGATAACGCGCGACGGCTTCCCTGATCTCCGCCGAAGTGACGCTCAGATAACGGTCGAGATCGGTGTTAAAAAGGTTCGGGTCACCATCATAGAGCGTATACTCGGCGAGACGCTGGGCGCGGAAGAGCGATGATTGGCGACCGCGCGTCGCGTCATTGAGAATATTGTTACGCAGTTTCTCCATTTCTTCCGCGGTCGGTCCCTCGGCGGCGAGTCGCTCGATCTCAGCGTTGATCGTATCCTGGATCTGTTTCGTTTCGTGACCGGGCTTGGGTATCGCAAAAAGATATAACGACGAAGGGCCCCGCCGCTCGCTGATGCCGCCCTGAATGCCGACCACCGACTCGTCGCCCTTGACGAGCTTCTGGTAGAGACGCGAACTGTCTCCATCGAGCAGGATATCGCTGGCGAGCGAGAGCGCATAGAAATCATCGGCGCGCCGCGCCGGGGCTTTCCAGCCGATCATCAGTGCGGGAAGCTGCGCGAAACGATCAGGATATATCTCACTTCGCGCGGCGACCTCCGGCGGCTCGCTGACATCAACCGGCGGCGGTGGCGACTGATGCGGAATAGTCGCAAAATATTCCGTCACCAGACGGCGCGTCGCTTCCCCGTCAAAGTCGCCCACGATGGCAATCACGGCGTTGTTCGGCGCGTAGTAAATACGGAAAAACTCACGGATATCTTCGATCGTCGCGGCATCCAGGTCTTCCATCGAGCCGATGGTCGAGTGGGCGTTGGCCGGATTTTTGAAAATCAGTTCGTTGAGCCGCAAGAACGCGTTGGAATAGGGCCGATTATCATAGTTGAGCCGCTTCTCCTCCTGCACGGCGTCGCGCTGGTTGTTTAAGTTTTCCTCGGTCACCTTCAAAGAACGCATGCGGTCGCTCTCGAGCCAGAGCGCCAGCGGCAACTGGTTGGCTGGCAGCGTCTCGAAGTAATTCGTGCGCTCGCTCGACGTCGTGCCGTTCATCGTCCCGCCGGAATTGAAAACATACTGAAAATGACCCGCTTTAGGCACATTCTCGGAGCCTTGAAACATCATGTGCTCGAATAGGTGGGCAAAGCCCGTGCGTCCGTGCTTCTCGTTGCGCGAGCCGACATCATAGTAGACGGCGACGGAGACGACCGGAACGGAGTGGTCTACGCTCAAGACGACACGCAGACCATTTTCGAGCGTCAATTGCTCGATCGGAATAGGCGGCAGGCGCTGGGTGGTTAAAGCTGACAAGATTAGCCTCATTCTAAATGATGAGGAATGAACCACACGGACGTGTCCATCCCGCATCGGTGGAGGATCAGAAGTTATCGATCATTCGTTGGGTCGCTGAGCGGTGCCTTACGACGACGGCCGATCAACCATGC
>JANOGZ010000443.1:0-4237 GCA_031406255.1 Pyrinomonadaceae bacterium
AACCACGCAATTTGATCGAGGAGTTTGTCAGACGATGCAGAAGGAAGATCAGCAGCAGAGCGAGCGGCGCGTCGAGGGCGTGGTCGATCATATCGCCGTCGAATCAGATGATTTAGCGCGCGATGTGAGCGAGTATCAACGAATCGGATTTCGCCTGGAGACGCGCTATGACGATTGGGCGATGCTGCGGGACGGGCGCGGCTTTGGCGTCGCGCTGCTCGGGCCCGCCTCGAAACACCCGCCGCATATGGGCCTGCGCGTCGAAACGCGCGAGGCGCTCGTGGAAGCGGCCCGGCGCGAGAATCGTCCCATCAAAGAGCATCGCGATCGTTCCGTCTCCTTTTACACGAAAGGCGTCGGCGGACAGGCCATCGAAGTGATTTACTATCCGCCGGAAGACACTGACGGGCGAGAGCAGAAGGGCGCCGTCGAGTGAAGGCTAAGGGGCTTCGCGATGATCAATTGAGGGCGCCTCTCAAGGAGCATAATTCCCGGCGTCAATCGAAGGCGCTGCGCGCGCCCGCGCACGATGGCGTTGCGGATCCCTTAAATGTACACTCTGGATCAAAGTTTTCAGCACCTGTGCAGCAAACAGAGGCTTGGAAGGAAGCGGGTATTTAACAGTGCTTTCATTTGTCTTTGAGTTCATCGGCACCACCGAGCTTCTCGTTATTCTCGTCGTCGCGCTCATCCTTTTCGGCCCGCGAAAGTTGCCCGAGCTGGGACGCTCGCTCGGCCGCAGCCTGAGCGAATTCAAACGCGCCTCAGAAGATTTCAAGCGGACGTGGGAGATGGAAGTGGAAGTGGAGCGCGCCGGGCGCGAGGAGCGCATCCATCAGGCGATCCTGCCAGAGGATCGCTCGGCCGCCGTCGCAGTAGTCCCCGACCCCACGCGCGAAGACGAAGATTTTACGCTGGATGAAACCATCGCCCGCCAGCCGCCGACCAGCACAGCTTCTTCACCGACGACGCCTGACGTTACTTCTCCGGCGCCGTCGCGCAAGCAGGATTGGTTATAGCACGCTTCCGGCAGTACTCCACTGACCGTCTAACTTTCCGGTAATGGCTTCGAGTCTTTTAGAAACACGGCGAGACGAAGACCGCGACGAGGGTGTCGGCGGTCAAATGACATTTCTCGAACACCTCGATGAATTGCGCCGTCGCATAATTCGCTCGATCGCTTTCGTCTTCATCGCGCTCGTCGCCTGCTGGTTTGTCTCCGATTACATCTACAATTTTCTCGCGGTGCCCGTCAGGCAGGCGCTCGCCGACGCGCAGCGACGGAGGCTTCCGCTCGGCGGTCTCACCGGGCAGGAGCAGGTGATTCCGCTCAGCGCGCTGAAGGAGGGCGATACGCTGCGTTACCCTTTCGCGGAATCTACCAGGCTCGGAGCGAGCGTGATTCCACCGGGGACGTCCGTGCTGGCGCGCATCGCAACGGACACCCAGGGGCAACTTGGAATCTTTACGGATGAAGCGCTCTATGCGGGAGGGACGGTGATTCCCAAGGGGGTGCGTCTGCCGCTCGATCTAAACTCGAAGCCCGATGCGCTCGCCGGCTTCGACGATAAGCTGGTCGTGACGACGGCGCTTGAGCCTTTTTCGCTCTACCTCAAAGTCTCGCTCTACGCGGCGGTGTGTCTGTCCGTGCCGTTTCTCCTGTGGCAGCTCTGGGCGTTTGTGGCGCCGGGTCTCTATCCGCACGAACGCGGCTACGCGGTGCCGTTCATCCTGCTCTCAACGATCTCTTTCATCGTCGGCGCGGCCTTCGCCTATTACGTCCTCTTTCCTCCGGCGGCCCGCTATCTGCTCGGCCTCGGACAGGATTTTCGCCTGCTGCTGAAGGCGACCGACTACTTCGATTTCATTATTCTCATGATGCTCGCGATGGGCATGATATTTCAGATGCCGGCGGTCACTTACATTCTGGCGCGGATCGGGCTGGTCTCGGCGCTCATGCTGCTGCGCATCTGGAAAACGTCCCTGATCGTAATTCTGGCGGCGGCGGCGGTGCTTTCGCCCACCAGCGACGTGCTCAACATGATGCTTTTCGCCGCGCCGATGATGGTACTCTACGTCGTCTCGATCCTGATCGCCTGGATCTTCGGCCGCGAGCGTGATGTTGACCGCTCAGCAAAAGTCGGGCAACTGAACGATCCATGAGAGATACTGCCAGTCTTTCGACCTCTTTATCCGGCTTTTCGGGCAACCGGAGGGCCATTTCGGGGCATCTTGACTGTGTTCCCAACGAGGCGCTACAATCCTCAGCCTGAATGTTCGGCGATGCTTCAGGCTAAGCTTCAGCAATTCGAGGTGCTTACGACACGAAGCGTCGCTGTTTTTATGACTACCGGTTGGTTCTAACTGCGGTCTTCGGCTTTCGCCGGCCCGGCTGATCTCGATGACGGCAGAAGCAGAGCGCGCACCTCGCGCAAAACTAAATTTTTTCGGCAATTGTTATGAACAGGAGTTGAGAAGCGATGTCTGATCACCTGTGGATGCGACCCCTGGCTCTGGCCTTCTTATTCTTGCTACTGGCCGCGCCCGGCGCGCTGGCGCAAAAAGATAAGAACAAAGACGGTTCAGACGTGATGGATCGTCCGCGCAACGTCAAGACTGAAATCACAAAAGTTTACAAAAAGTGGCTCGATGAGGATGTCGCCTACATCATCACGGATGCCGAGCGAGGCGCTTTCAAGAAACTCGCCACCGATGAAGAGCGCGAACAATTCATTGAAGCCTTCTGGCGGCGGCGCGATCCCGATCCCGATACCGATGAGAACGAGTATCGCGAGGAGTATTACGAGCGCATCGCCTACGCCAACCAGCATTTCGCCTCCGGCATTCCCGGCTGGCGAACCGATCGTGGGCGCATCTACATCCGGTTCGGCAAGGCCGACGACGTCGAATCACATCCGTCGGGCGGCCAATATGACCGTCCGTCGTATAACGGCGGCGGCTCAACCACGACCTATCCCTTTGAAATCTGGTTTTATCGTTACATTGCGGGAGTCGGCTCCGGCATCGAAATCGAGTTTGTTGACCCGACCGGAACCGGTGAATATCGCATCGCCCGCTCGCCCGACGAAAAGGACGCGTTGCTGATGGTGCCCGGCGCGGGACTGACGCTCTCCGAGCAACTCGGACTATCGAGCAAAGCCGACCGTATCGGCGGTGGTTCCGGCTCCAGAAACTTCACACGCGAGCAGGACAGCCCCTTCTCGCGCCTGCAGTTGCTGGCCGATCTTTCGCGCCCGCCGCAAATCAAGTACAACGATCTGGCGACGGCCGTTAATACCGGCGTCGTCGAAGACAGCCCGCTCGACTTCGACATGCGGATAGACTTTTTCCGCCAGTCGGACGAGCGCGTCGTGACGGCCTTTACCATTCAGACCGACAATAAAGACCTCGTTTTCCAGGATGTCGGCGGTGTGCAGACGGCGCGTCTCAACATCTTCGGCCGCATTACGGCCGTCTCGGGTAAGCGCGCCGGCATTTTTGAAGACCCGGTGACGACGACCGCGACCGTCAGCGAGCTCGCAGAGATGCGCGCGCGTGTGTCTGCGTATCAGAAAGCCGTGCCGCTGGCGCCCGGAACCTACAAGGTCGATGTGATCCTGCGCGATGTCGCTTCGGGAGCGACGCAGGTCAAGCACATGGGCTTTACCGTTCCGAAGTACGACGCGAAGCAGCTTTCGACCTCCACGCTGGTGCTGGCGACAAAATTGCAGAGCCTCGGTGATCAACCGGCGGTCGGCCAATTTGTGATCGGCCAGAACAAGGTGATCCCGAACGTCGCCGGCACCTATCGCCGCGGCAGCCCGGTCGGCGTTTACATGCAGATTTACAACGCCGGGATAGATCAGACGACGCTTCGGCCTTCGGTCGATGTTGACTATGTGCTGCTGAAAGACGGCAAAGAAGTCGGCAAGCAAGCGGAAGACTGGCGCGGGCTGAGCGATGCCGGTCAACGTCTGACGCTGGCGCGCCTGGTTGCCACCGACGGCTTGACGGCTGGTGACTACGAGATCGCGATTCGCATTCGCGACCGCGTTTCCGGTCAATCGCTCTCGCCCTCGGCCAAGTTTACGGTCGTCGAATAAAAGTCGCGGAAGCTTTCGAAAGAAACATTTCGGGCGGGGCGGCCCATGCGAACCGCCCCCCCCAACAATTTTATATAGCCGCACCCACGCCGCGCCGGGGGGGCGTGTCGGGGTGGGGGGCGGGGCGGGGGGGG
>JANOGZ010000462.1:0-2929 GCA_031406255.1 Pyrinomonadaceae bacterium
GGGCGGACCCGACCGGACGCGGTGCGCATCTTTGACGTCAACCTGAGACATTCATTCTTCACCGCCGAGATGCTGGGCAGATCACTCGGCCTGGCGACCATCGTTAAGCTTAATGGCGATGAGCTATCTACGGTCGCCGGAATGCTGGGACTCGCCGAGTCCGGGGAAGAGGCTTTAGGCCACCGCTTGCTCGATCTATTCGGAATCGAGATGGTTGCAATCACGCGCGGCGAGAAAGGAAGCCGGCTGATAACGAAGGGCGATATGATCGATCATCCGGGCTTTCAGGTTCAGGTGAAGGACACGATCGGCGCTGGCGACGCTTTTACCGCCACACTCGCGCATTACTATCTACGACGCGCACCTCTGGAAATCATCAGTGAAGCGGCAAATCGGGCGGGAGCGTGGATTGCCACGCAGGCGGGGGCCACACCGGAAGCCGGCCCACCGGCTCTGGAAAAGATATTAGGTGATTTACCGGCGTAGAAAGCCGATTCGCGATAAGCTGTTGATCCCGCGAAGAAGCATTATTCGCTTCTGGCCATTGCCGAAGAGGTCGGATTCAACTCAAAGTCGGCATTTAATACCGCCTTCAAAAAACAGACCGAAATGACGCACTCCGATTATAGAAAATCCCGCAATGTCGCTGAACAGCGCTAAAAACAGTCGATCAGCCCCGGAGTAGTCCCTCCCGACCGGCAGAAACACTCGTCGAGGACGCCCGTCCTTATAAGTCAGGACACCTTCATCATAAGTCAGGGCGCTTTTTTAGCGGACTATCCGTCTAATGAAGCAAAGACGGTGGATATCCCTTCAGCCTTCTTCACAATACCTGAAATTTCAGGAGAGGTAATGATAATGAGAAGAGCCTTCTATGCGACCTGCCTGGTTCTCCTTTTCCCGAAGTCCACGAACCATTTCGACCTGACCGATATGCATACGGGTAAAGAAAACGAAACCCTTCCGCTTCCAGTGCGCGGCGAAAGTAGACTTCATCATGTCTGGTTAGCGCGGCGCTTGCGCGTCATTCTGGCTTTTAGTCTGACCTTGCTGCTAGTTAACGCGGGCGGATTTTCACTGGGCGTTTCCGGGCGACGTGGCGACATGACTGGAAATACGAATGCCCCTGCGGCCTTCCGAGTGAATTCGGCGCCTGCCGGCGACGAGGCGCGCCTTGCGCAATTTGAGCAGTCACTCGATTCCCTCCGGCAGCAGTACAAGATACCCGGACTGTCAGCCGCCATCGTGCTCAACCAGCAACTCATCTGGGATCGGGGCTTTGGATTTCAGGACATCGCAGGCGGAATTCCCGCGACGCCCGACACTCCGTACCGCATCGCCTCGCTGACAAAAACGTTCGCTTCGACGCTCCTGATGCAGTGCGTCGAGCAGAATAGTCTCAACCTCAATGACCTCATCAGCAATTACACCTCAGGCATTTCCCAGCCGGGCGTCAGAATTCGTCACGTCTTTACACACACTTCGGAGAGCGTCCCGCCGGGCGAGAAGTATAATTACAACGGCAACCGTTACGGGGCGCTCACCCCGGTGATCGAATCCTGTACTGGCAGACCCTTCCGTGAAGTTCTCGCCAAGACCATCCTCGACCCGCTTGAGATGTGGGATTCGGTGCCGGGGCAGGACATGGAGACAGCGTCGCCGGAGGTCGCCGCGATGTTCGATGCGGCGACCCTTGACCGATACAGGCGCGTCATCGGGCGGCTCGCCAAACCATACAAGCTCGATAGTAACGGCCGGATCGTTCTATCCACGTACCCGCCCCGAGGGATCAGCGCGTCAGCCGGGCTGATTTCGACCGTGCGCGACCTGGCGCGCTATGATGCCGCCATTGACCGCCATCTCCTGCTCAGGTCAGAAACACAGGAGGCGGCATGGACGAATCCCGTCAACAGTAGGGGACAAGCATTGCCTTATGGTAACGGGTGGTTCGTGCAGAATCGCTTCGGAACGCGCCTCATCTGGCATTACGGCCTGTGGCCCACTTTCTCATCACTGATTCTGAAAGTCCCATCACGGAACATCACCTTGATCCTGCTCGCCAACAGCGATGGCCTGAGCGCCCCTTTCGGCAACGCCCTGGGCGGGATCGGCGATGTGACCGGATCTCCGTTCGCCAGCCTGTTCCTCCAAATGCTTCAAGACCCTGAATCATTCAGAGACAATCCGATTGATGAGGAGCAGTTCTTCGTCCGACAGCAGTACCGCGACTTCCTGGGCCGCGAGCCCGACCCCGCCGGACTCTCCTACTGGACGAACGAGATCACGCAGTGCGGACTGGATGCTCAGTGCCGGGAGAGCAAGCGCGTCAACGTTTCGGCGGCCTTCTTCCTCTCGATCGAGTTCCAGCAGACCGGCTTCCTTGTCTACCGCGCACACCAGGCGGCGTTCGATACAGGAGAGCGGCTCAGACTGAGTACCTTTCTGACCGATGCGCAGACCATGGGGCGCAATGTCGTGGTCGGGCAAGAGGGGTGGGAACAGCAGTTGGAGCAGAACAAGCAAGACTTCTTCCGTAGTTTTGCCTCCCGCCCCGAGTTCCTCGCGGCATATCCAGAGGCGTCGAGCGCGGCACAGTTCATTGACGCCCTCAACGCGAACGCTGGCGGCTCGCTGTCACAACCGGAGCGCGATGACCTGGTGAGCAGGCTCAACGCGGGCGCGATCAACCGGGCACAGGCTTTACGTGCGGTGGCTGAAGACGCGGACTTCCAGCGACGCGAGTTCAACCGCGCGTTCGTCCTGATGCAGTATTTCGGCTATCTTCGCCGCAACCCTGACGGCGGGCCGGATAGCGATTTTACAGGGTTCGGCTTCTGGCTCTCGAAGCTTGACCAGTTCGGCGGCAACTATCTCGATGCCGATATGGTGAAGGCGTTCATCGTTTCTGCCGAATATCGGCAGCGTTTCG
>JANOGZ010000550.1:0-3852 GCA_031406255.1 Pyrinomonadaceae bacterium
CGCATCGTCGCCGTCTCGACGCACAACCCGCTCGGTGTGACCTTCGCCGCGGGCGTCTATACCTCGATCTTCGGCTCTTCACGGATGCCGATCAATTCACATTATTCCCGAGAATTATTCGCCCGGATCAAGGCGAGCCCGTACCGCGAGAATTTCAAAGTGATCGTCGGGGGATCGGGTGGCTGGCAGATTATTCAGACCGACACCTACGAAGAACTGGGCGTGGACTGCGTGGTGGAGGGACGCGCCGAATCCGCCGAAGTATCAGCACTCTTTCGCCGGGCCATCGCCGGTGAAGCACTGCCACGACAGATCGAAGTCAGCCATCCGAAGGACCCGAACGCGATTCTGTTTCCGGACTCGCGCACGACCTTCGGGGTCGTCGAGATGACGACCGGCTGCGGACGGCGCTGCCAGTTTTGTGTGCCCGATCTGAATCCGCAAATCTCGCTTCCGAAAGAGAAGATCATGGAGGCGGTGCGCGCCAATGTGCGCCAGGGCAACAAGCAGATTTCGCTTGCCACCGAAGACATGTTCATCTGGGGCCAGGTTCATACGGATACTCCGTTCTATTTTCCCAACCGCGAGGCCCTGCTTGACCTCTACGGTGAGATCGTCAACACGCCGGGCGTCGAGCAGCACGTCTTGAGCCACAGCACGATCGCGCCGGCGGTCGTCGATCCGCTGTTGATCAAAAAGCTCTCGGAACTCTTGCTGCCGAAGAGCCCGATTCACTTCCCCTACCTGAGCAGCCATCCCGAAAAGAAAGCGCTCTCGCCGCTGATCGGTCTCGAGACCGGATCGGTGCGGATGGCGAAGCAGATCATGCCCAGCAAGGGTATTCCGTTTTCCATTGAAGACTGGCCGAGCGTGGCGCTCGAAGGTCTGCGCGTGCTCAACGAAAACAACTGGTTCCCGGCGATGACGCTGATCGTCGGCAATCCGGGCGAGACCAACGAGGATGTGCGCGCGACGCTCGATCTGATTTACGAGATGGAGCGCCGCAAGCTCTTCGCTTTTCTCATCCCGTCGATCTTCACGCCGCTGCATGATACGCGCATGGAGAACAAGAAAGGCGTGACGCAGACGCGCCAGTTGACGCCGCTGCAATGGCAGCTGATGATGAAATGCTGGAAGATGAATCTGCGTCCCGGCCAGTACAGCTGGTGGGGGCCGACCGCCTGGCGCGTCGGCTCGATCGCGATGTGGCTCTACAAGCTGCGTCGCCTCAATGGACCTAATTTCACCTGGCCGCTGTGGATGTTCTCGGGCGCGATCTCCGAGAAGAATCTCGCCCGGATGGGCAAAATCTACACGGGAAAGCCGCTCCACACAAAGACGCGCGTGGAGCTGATCGCCTCGCTCAAACCCAGGGACCGGCAGCACCTGCGCGCCGACAACGGCGATCTGCCGGCGGGCTACACACCGCTATCGCACGTGGCCGCGGGCGCGGCGGTCACGCCGCCGCTCACCATCAGCGCCGGTTGAGATGTTCGTTACGGCGCCCGAAAGATTGTGGGCCGCCGTGAATCTTCCATATGATTCATGGCGGCCCACAATCTTTCGTCGGCGCTGCTGCTGCTCCTCCTCCTGCGGGTTCACTCTTTGGCTTTTACCGAGCCGCTGATTTTTTTGCGCGTCGTCTCGCCCGTGCGCAGCACCGGGATGCTCTGATCCACCTCGGCGTGTAGGCGCGGGATGACATGCGTGGCGACGACTTCGCCGACGCGGCGCGCCGCCGCCGCACCCGCATCAACCGCCGAACGAACCGCGCCGACATCTCCGCGGACGATCGCCGTCACGAGCCCGGCATCGATCTTTTCGTAACCGACGAGCGTCACGTTAGCCGACTTGACCATCGCATCAGCGGCCTCGATCATTGCGACGAGGCCCCTACATTCAACCATGCCGAGTGCTTCCATTGTGAGCCTTCCACCTGAGAATTGTCCGGTTCGGATGACGGATTCGAGCGCCGCCCAAAATGTCGTCAGACCCCTTGCTACTAAGCCTTTGCGGGCAAAGGCCGGCACCCGCTCTTTCGCGCCTAAAGTATCACATCTCGAATCTCATTTCGCACAAGACGTGAAGGATTTCAACTCTTCCCCGCCGCCGGAGACGGCCGTGAGCCTGGCCACGTTGAAGTCTCTTTTGCCCTTCACCGGACTTGCGGTGCGGCTAATTGCGCAGCGAGTGAATGGGCGCGGGGATGCGCCCGCCGCGCCGTATGAAATCGGCGCTGGAGAAAGCATTGACGGGCATGACGGGCGCGCTTCCCAGCAGGCCGCCGAATTCGACTATGTCGCCGACGTCGCGCCCCGGTACGGGGATGATACGCACGGCGGTCGTCTTGTTGTTCATCACGCCGATGGCCATCTCGTCAGCGATGATCGCCGAGATTGTCTCGGCGGAAGTCGCGCCGGGCACGGCGACCATATCAATGCCGACGGAACAGACGCTCGTCCACGCTTCGAGCTTGTCAAGCGTCAGCGCTCCAACACGCGCCGCCTCGATCATCGCCGCGTCTTCCGATACGGGAATGAATGCGCCGCTCATCCCACCGACGGCGCTGCTCGCCATCGCGCCGCCTTTCTTCACGGCATCCGTGATCAGCGCCAGCGCCGCCGTCGTGCCATGCGTGCCCGCCCGTTCGAAGCCGAAGGCCTCGATGATCTCCGCGACAGAATCGCCGGGCACGGGTGTCGGCGCCAGCGATAAATCGATGATGCCGAATTGCAGCCCGAGCCGCCGCGCCGCTTCGCGTCCGACGAGCTCCCCGGCGCGCGCCAGCTTGAACGAGAGTTTCTTGATCAACTCGGCCATCTCATGAAGCGGCAGATCGCGCGGCGCATGGCGCAGCGCGTGCCCGATGACGCCCGGGCCGGAGACGCCGACGTTGATGACCGCCTCCGGCTCGCCCACGCCATGAAACGCGCCCGCCATAAACGGGTTGTCTTCGACGGCGTTGGCGAAGCAGACGAACTTGGCGCAGGCCAGCCCGCCGAGAGAGCGCGTCCGTTCGGCCGCTTCTTTGATCAGGATGCCGACGTGCCGGACGGCGTCCATATTAATTCCGGCGCGCGTCGTCGCCACATTAACTGAAGAACACAACCGCTCGGTCGTCGAGAGGGCTTCCGGGATCGAATCGAGAAACGCGCTTTCGGTGTTCGTCGTTCCCTTATGGACGAGCGCCGAGTAGCCGCCGACGAAATCAACGCCGACGTTTCTGGCCGCTTCGTCAATAGCGTGCGCCAGTATCATGAAGTCGCGCGGGTGGCGCGCTTGCCCGGCGATGAGCGAAACGGGAGTGATCGAGATCCTTTTATTGGCGATGCGCAGGCCGATCTCATCACCTATCTCGTTGACGGTCGCCACCAGTCGCGCCGCGGTGCGCTCCATCTTCTCGCGCACACGCTCGGCTGTCTCCTGAATCGAATCGCGCGTGCAATCGAGCAGGGAGAGTCCGAGGGTGACGGTGCGCACGTCCAGGTGGTCCATCTCGGTCATGCGCACCGTCTGCAAAATTTCCGCCTGCGAATATTCCATAAATGAGAATGCGGGAGCCTTCTACTTAAGATAATTGCTGATCAGCAGAAAGAGAAGGAAGATAAGAAAAAGCGCGACGGCGATGAGGACGAATCGCATCCCCGGGTCATCCGACGCCTCATCCAACACGATCAGCGATGTTTCGCGTATTTTTTCCACATGCGGCATCACGTTTTCCTCAACGATGATGCTGCTCCGGCGGCGGCGGCGCGGTGGTGGTGGCGGCGGCGGCGCTTCGTTCGCACCATTTTGGCGGAGCGGCTCGGATGTGGCGACAGAAGCGCTGACCGGACTGGCGGCCGCTTCTTT
>JANOGZ010000061.1:0-3380 GCA_031406255.1 Pyrinomonadaceae bacterium
TCCGGTTACAACCGACATCAGCCTAAGGAGGGACCACGCAATATTAACCCGCTCAGGTGGCGACATTTCGATCCTGAAATCATCCTTGCCAGGTGTGCGTTGGTGTTGCCGCTATCAATTCTCTTATCCTGATGACGCTGAGATAGATGCGAGAGTTACAGCGTTTTCGGCTTGAATGTTCAGGACAAATGGTGTTTCATTGACAGCATGAAACCGTATCCGCTGGAATTACGTCAGCGCATCGTTGCGGCGGTCGATCAACAAGCGCAGACGATTGCAGAGATCGCCGACCTCTTCGGCGTCACCGAACGTTACGTGTACAAATTGCTTTGGCTGCGTCGTGAGACCGGGGATCTGGCCCCGCTGCCCCACGGAGGCGGCGCACAGGCCAAGCTCGATGAGCCGAAGTTGCGCACACTAGCCGCACTGGTCGCTGAGTCCCCGGACGCGACGCTCGAAGAATTGCGTGACGGCTTGCGTCGTCGTGGCCGCGTCCAAGTGTGCGTCAATACAGTGTGGCGGGCCTTGCAACAACTCAACCTGACGTTAAAAAAAAGACCCGCCGGGCGCGCGAAGCCAAACCGGAAGAGCGCGCGGTCTTCGGCAAAAAGCAGTTGACGCTGCCGGCCGCACAGCTCTGGTTCATTGATGAATTTGGCGTTCATCTGGCGCTCTCGCGCCGCTACGCGCGCGCGCCGCGTGGTGAGCGCGCGGTGGTCGTCGAACGGTTTGAGACGGGCGGCAACATCTCGGTCATCAGCGCGCTGACCCTTGACGGCGTGCGCGCTCCGCTGATGATTGTAAGGAGCCATTGACGGCGACGTGCTGGAGTTGTACGTCGAGCATTTTCTGGTTCCGCAACTGCGTGCGGGTGACATTGTCATCTGGGACAACGTGCCGACGCATAAGAGGGCGGGCGTAATCGCCCGGATTGAGGCGACCGGGGCACGAGTGGAACCGTTGCCCGCCTATTCGCCTGATCTCAACCCGAAGGAGGAGTGTATCTCGAAACTCAAAGCGGAGTTGCGACGGGTCAAAGCTGATACCAAGCGCAAACTGAGGAACGCCTTGCGGCAAGCCTATGCCAAAGTGACGCTGCAAGATATTCGTGGCTGGTTTCAGCATTGTGGGTATGTTCTCCCCTGAACACTCGACTCGAAAACGCTGTAAGGTTAGATGTTCATCATTCAACTATCTGCAGATGGATTAAGCGTTATGTACCGGAAATGAGCAAGCATATGGCCCAGATTTGCCAGTGTTGAGTCGAACGGATGAGTACGGGAACCCGATTAGTGTTGCTCCTGACGTTGGCAGTCGGGGCGTTGATGGCGACGGCGAGCTTCGTCATCCTGCGCGAGCGCGAGCAGAGTCTCCAGCGCGCGATGCAGACGGAAGTGCGCGCACACGCCGCGACCCTACGCATCGCGCTCGAAGAAGAGTTCGCCGCCGGGCGCGACGCGGAAGCGCAGAGGCTCATCAGCCGCCTGGGGGATAACGCGCGGCTCTACGCCGTCGTGTTCTTCGACCGTGAAGGGCGCGCCGTGATCGTGTCGAACCCGCGCGCGTCCCGCGAAGTGCGCGAAACACCGGAGATCGGGCGTGTTCTTGCCGGACGAGAAGAAGTCGGCGTCACCCGGCGCTTCGGCGAGACTCCGGTCTTCTCCGTCATCCTGCCTATCGTCGTTGCGGGTGAGACGCTCGGCGCGCTCAAAGTCGCCGAGTCGCTTTAGTTAGTCGAAAGCGATGTGGCGCAAAAGCGCCGCAACTTTTTGGTGTTGACGCTGCTGCTCGCCCTGATAATCTTCGGGGTTGTTTTCGCGGTCACGCGCCGTCACCTCGCGCGCCCCTTAAGTGATCTTCTCACGGGCGCGGCGGCGGTCGGGCGCGGCGACCTTTCCTACCGCGTGATCGTGCCGCGAGCGGGCGGCGAGTTCACGCGCCTCGCACGCGAGTTCAATCGCATGGCGGACTCGCTCGCCGAGCAGCGCGACCGGGCGGCGAGCGAAGCGGAGGAACGCCTGCGGCTTGAACGTGAACTGCGCCACTCGGAGCGGCTCGCCAGCGTGGGGAGGCTCGCCGCCGGAGTCGCGCATGAGCTGGGCGCGCCCTTAAACGTCATTGACGCGCGCGCCGAACAACTTTTAACAAAAAGGGACGCGCCGCTCGACACGCGCGAACGCAACCTCCAGATCATTCGCAAGCAGGCGGCGCGCATCGCGCACATCGTCCGCCAGCTTCTGACTCTCGCCCGCCCGTACAACTTGAGACGCACTCCCGTAAATCTTCATGACACGGTGCGCGACACACTTGAGGGTATGGAAGCAAATTTTATGAGGGGTAATATCGAAGTCTCCATGTCGAAGAATGAAGCGGGCACGATGGTTGATGCCGACGCGGACTTCCTGCGCCAAGTGTTGACAAACATCTTGCCGAACGCCGTCCAAGCGATGCCCGACGGCGGACGGCTCACAATCGAATGCCGCGCGAACGCGGGCGCGCGTGACGGCGTGCATTTCGCTTCGGTCAGCGTCGCGGACACAGGCACTGGCATCGCGCCCGAACACCTCGCGCACATTTTCGAGCCGTTCTTTACAACGAAGGATGTCGGGAGCGGCACGGGTTTAGGGCTTGCCGTCACGCGCCGTATCATCGAAGAACACGGCGGCTGGATCGTAGCCGCAAACAACCCGGAAGGCGGCGCGAAATTGACCATCTACCTTCCACAAACGGCGGAGAGCAAGATTTCGCCCGCTTCAATAGAGACGAGAGCGGAGAAAGATCGCGCCACCTCACTCACATGAAGACAAAGCTATGACAGACCGCACACGCATACTCATCGCCGAAGATGATGCGGACATGCGCGACCTGCTGCAAGAAGTTCTGGACGAAGCCGGTTACGTAACAATCGCTGCGGGGGACGGGCGCGCCGCGCTCGCGCACCTCGAAGCGGCGAACGAACACTTCGACCTCGTACTGACGGACGTGCAGATGCCCGGCGTTAAGGGCGACGAACTGCTGCGGAGAGTGCGCGAGACGCGCGCCGAAACTCCGGTCGTCATCATCACCGCATTCGGCTCGGTCGAGGGGGCGGTCGAGATGGTCAAGCGTGGCGCGTACAGCTATCTGACGAAACCATTTCAAACGAGCGAACTGCTGCGAACTATCGGTGAAGCTTTGGAGCAGTCCGCGCCGCAGCGCGAGCAGGCGCGAATGCGCCGCGCGCAACCGTCAACGCCCCCGCGCATCACGGGAGCGTCTCGTCAGATGCAGGAGTTGTTTGATCTTATCGAGCGCGCCGCTCGAAGCGCGAGTACGGTGTTGATTACGGGCGAGTCAGGCACGGGTAAGGAACTCGTCGCGAGCGCCGTCCACGACGCATC
>JANOGZ010000555.1:0-6440 GCA_031406255.1 Pyrinomonadaceae bacterium
CAGGTCGGCTTCCGGCTCGAAGTTGAGGACCGCGTGGTGATTGGAAAGAGCCGGACGACTTTTAACCTGATGCAGCCCGCTAATCGAAACTACTTCGAGGTGTTGCGCGGCAAATTGCGGTGGGGCAGATGAGCCGCAGCGTCCGGGCTCTTCAGCGAGCGACCACCGGGCCCCGTGCGCGCTGCACGAAACTCAGGGCATAAAACATAAAAGTTGATCTGAGAAAGTTTACCTTTATGGCCAACGAACATGAGCCGAGAGAAACTCGGGAGCCGGTGCTGCGCAAGGATGCTTTCGAGCGCGAGGTGACGACAGACCTCGACGATGCGACGCCGGATCGTCCGAAAGGGATGCCGCTGCATACGCGCATCCTGATCGGATTGCTCATCGGGGTGGTGGCGGGTGTGGCGGTCAACGCTGCGCTGGGCGGCGATGATCCGCGCGTCGCGTGGACGATCAGTAATATCACCGAGCCGATCGGACAATTGTTTCTCAGACTGCTGCTGTTGATCGTGATCCCGCTGGTCTTTTCATCCCTGGTCGTGGGCGTCGCCGGGATCGGCGATATCCGTAAACTCGGGCGCGTCGGGCTGAAATCGTTCGTATATACGTTCGTCATCTCCGCCATCTCGGTCGTTATTGGCCTGACGCTCGCCAATACCATTCGCCCCGGCACACGCGTCGACCCGGCCACGAGAGCCGCGCTGGAGCAACGCTACGGCGCCGACGCTTCAAAGACGGTCGAAGCCGCAACGAAGTCGGGCGCGACAGCCAAGTCCCCATTGATGCAGGTCGTGGAAACCATTGTGCCGAAGAATCCGATAGCGTCAATTGCCGGGATCAAACCGGGCGAAGAACGTCAAACTGACACGCCGGACATGCTGCACCTGATGTTCTTCGCGCTGCTCATCGGCATCGCCACGACGTTGATTCCGGTCGAGGTCGCGGCGCCCTTCCTGCGCGGATTGCAGGGACTGTATGAAATTTCGGCCAAGATCATCGACATCATCATGAAGATCGCGCCGTTTGCGGTCGCCTGCCTGTTGTTTACGAACACGGCCAGGTTCGGGCTGGATTTGCTGCAAGCCCTGGCGTGGTTCGTGGTGACGGTGCTGCTCGGGCTGGCGCTGCACATGTTCGGCATCTACTCGCTCTCGGTTTACTTCCTCTCGCGGATTTCGCCGCTGGAATTTTTCCGGCGCATCAAGACGGTAATGATCACGGCCTTCTCGACCTCTTCGTCCAACGCGACGCTCCCCACGGCTCTCCGCGTGTCGGAAGAGAACCTGGGCGTGCCGCGCGAGATCAACAGCTTCGTCCTGACGGTCGGCGCCACCGCCAATCAGAACGGCACGGCGCTTTATGAAGGCGTCACGGTGCTCTTTCTCGCGCAACTGGCCGGGTTTGATCTATCCCTCGGCCAGCAATTGATGATCGCTTACCTGGCGATTCTCGGCGGCATCGGAACGGCGGGCGTACCTTCGGGTTCGATTCCGTTCATTATCGTCGTGCTCGCCGGGATCAGTCCCACCTTGCCACCACTCATTGCAATTATTTTGGGTGTTGATCGCATCCTCGACATGTGCCGCACGACCCTCAACGTCGCGGGCGATATCACCGCGGCGACCTACGTCGCCAGAAGTGAAGGGTATGAGTTGCTGAAGCCGCACGTGCCCGAATTGGAACGACTTGGCGTCGTTGCGGGCGGCCCGAGTAGCCACGACGTGGTGCGCTAAATCGTGCTTTTGCGGCGTCAGCTATTCAGCCCCGAAACAGCCGGACAGAAGCCCTTCAGAGGCACGTCACTTCTTTGAAGTAATTAAAGAGCAGCGGCGGGGAATCGTTTACAAGTTCACACTCGGGACGGGAATGCGTCCGGAAGCAGACATGGGGGAAGGGCGTGTCTTCGCAGAGACGTTAATAACAATCCCGACCAAACTATCATCTGTTTGGCCGGGGTTGTTAGCTCACTTTTACTGGCGTGGAGTTAGCGCCATCTAGAGAGCGTTATTTGCACGTTGACGATCTGCCAGTGCCCTTGCCGCTTCTCATACGTGCGGGTAAATCCATACGTTGGGCTGCTGAACGCGCGATCTCGATGGCGGCCTCTCAATATAGCCCGCCCCGTTACTACCGCTTCGTCTTCACTGACTTGTACCTTAACGTTATAGGTATCAATGGACATGAACGTAAAGTCGGGATTCTCCAAGAGAGACAGCCGTGCTGCTTTGGTCGTTACTCCGCCTCGGGCAAATCTGATTGTGAAATCATCAGCCAAGATGCGGTCTAAAGCTGTCGTATCGCGCTGTATATGAGCGTTGATGTACGCCTGCTCTACCTCCAACACTTCCAGTTCCGCTGCGCTATTCAAAGTTGTATTGAAGCGAAAACCAGTCGGGATAGTTGCGGTGGCAAGGCCGATGGCGAATGTCAGGATGGCGACGGCGAGACGAACGATAGGATGCGACATATTCATTTGCTCCTTTGGACCATTACGGTATCACAGGCTAAAAGAGCAAGACAAGATTTTAGGGTTGTTATCGGGGTGCTTGCTCCAATAGATACCTTGGAAATTCTCATTGACAAGATTATGGAGGCCAGTGTATAAGCCGCGACACCTCCTCACGAAACTCGCGCGCTTCACCGAGTGCGCTCAAAAGCTCAACTGCGACCTTGTCGCCCGCACGCCTACGACGAGCCGCGTTGGACGCTGTTCACAGGGGATTCCTTTTTATCCCCGCAAGACTTTCTCTCACACTTTCCCTCGCGCTGGTGACGTTCGTCTCGTTCTGGGTGGGCTCTGATCCTCGCGCCGGTCATTGAACTGTTCTCCATCTGGACGCCCGCCGCTCTCACCGTATTGATCCTTTAGCGGTGTGGCGGCGGCCGAGCCTGGCTTGACCAGCTCTATTGCAGCTGATGCTGAAGTTCCATCCAACACGGTTTCGTGAAGCGCGTTAAATCTTTAACGTAAGGTATTCGCCGTTATTGAGAGGAAAAAATCATGGGTACACCTGGTAGTGAACTCCCCGCGACGACGGGCGCATCCGGCGATCAGCCGCCTCGGACTCCAAAGCCCGGGGTGAGGGCAGTTCAGGAACTCAAGCAAATCCCTTTCGGTTACTTGATCGGCGAACCGCTGAAGGCCGCCGTGGAGGCGCAGGCCATTGCCGCCAGAACGACCGTCGAGTTCATCGAGAAGGTCGGGTTCATCCCGAAAGATGGACAGGCCGGTCAGGGCGCGCTGTTTGTCGATGAGAATGTGGATGCCGATACCGGGACGGTTCGCAACGTCACGTTCATATACCGGAAGAAGGACCAGAACAACGTTGAACAAAATTTTCGGCTCTCGGTGCCCATCCTCTCCATTGTGCCGATCCCGATTCTGCGCATCGACGAGGTCACGATCGACTTTACCGCCAAGCTTAACGACGTCATCGAGAACACCACCACGAAGAACTTTACGGTGGAGGCTCAGGCGGAAGGCAATTTCAAGTCATGGTGGTCACCCGTCACCCTGGATTTCCGCGCCTCCGTGAAGTATGACACGGCTAATACGGCCGCCTCCCGGTACACACGCGATTATTCGATGTCGATTCACGTCCGGGCAGTACAGGACAGCATGCCGGCAGGCCTGTCCCGCGTGCTCGATATCCTCGAAGCTTCGATCAAGGAAACGTTAGAGCCGTCATGATCCTCAACGACGTGAGACATCGCAAAAGAGAGCAGGGTCGAATGAGCGAAACGGTCTCGTTGGGGCTGATGGGATCACACCTCGTTCGAGAACTGGAGAAGCTTAGAACTTTGAACTTCGATGACCTTGAGGCGGGGAGCATCAAACTCAAAGAAGCTGAGATATCGATCCCCTTCGGCGCTCCGGCGCAGAGTGATGCCGCTTTGCCTGTAGCGATCGGAAGTGAAGTTCCCCTAACGCCTGAGGAAGTCCTGGCGCGCCTCAAAGGGATCAAGGCGCAAGCCTTCGTGAAGATCGAACAGCTCATAAATGCTCCCGGCGGAGCCGTCGACTCATTGGTGCTCCGCATCAAGTTCCGGGGAACACCGGAAGCATGAGTGCCGCGAATCCGTCGGGTGCCGGACTTTAACCAGCCGCACGCCCGCGCGCGTCGCGTGGGTGCCGGCAAGAGGCATGCGAAGAGCGCCACCACCGCTGCCCTCCGCGTTTGATAAATCGTGACGAGGTTCGCATGCCCAATCTCAGTGAAACACTCGGCTCTCTGCTGAAGGACATCGCTCATTCCCGCGTCAAGTCCGACATCTTCTCCAGACAAGCAAGTCTGGAATACATCAAAGACCCCGTTCTCAGACTATTTCCCGTGCCACGAGCGGAGATCCGCAGTGCCGATCTGGAGCTGACCTTTGCCGTCGCCGAGACGCGGCAGGAAGATGTAGATGAAGCGGCGATCGCCCGGTCGGTTCTTCTGGAGAACCTTCCGGCACTCCGCCAGGGGCTTCTCTCTGTCCCGGTTAAGCCTTCCAGGACGAGTAAACAGTTCGAAGCTCTGAGCGACCTGCTGAAAGGGGGCAGGCCTCAGTTCGAGACCGACATGGATAAAAGGCTCGAGGCGTTTTTCAGAGACAAGGCGACCAGGCTTTCGACGCAGATTAAAAGCGCCCCTGCGAGCTTTGGCAGGACAGTCGGTAGCGCCTCCAGTCGAATCATCCGGGAGAACATCAATGTAAACAAGATCGAAGTGTCTCTGGGTTCCCAATTCCGGAAGGAGGTCGGCGAAAGGGTCTCGGAATGGTCAAAGCTCGTGAGCAGTGCGATTGAGACGGCTGTGGAGAGAGCCAGGTCAGATTCCTTTACCCTCGATCTGGCGGTGACCAAAGATGAGCTGGCGAATGTTCCGCAAAGCGCCATCGCACGCGTCAAGTTGAGCGTCGAGATTCAGAACTATGAGTGGATCCAGCTTGAGGATGAAAACGGGCGGACAATCAACAAACTGGTCGTCAGATGAATTTATTGATAGTGGCATGACTTCTATCATCGTGTTCGGTTAGCGGATCAGGCCCTCCGTCTTCGAGGGTAAGAGGAAGAAGTGAATATGTCAGACGGTGTCAAGGACCTTCGTTCTCTCCCCCTGCATGAGATTATCGGCGCGCCCCTCATTGCCATCGTTCAAGCGCAGGCGCAGGCTGCGCGGGTGACCGTTGAGTTTATCGAGAAGGTCGGGTTTATCCCCCGGAGCGGGGAAGGCGCCGCGACCGAACTGGGGGGTGGAACTCTGCGGCAAGCGGAGTTTCGTTACACCAAGCCGGACGAGACCGGCCGTCCTGCCGAGTTCGTCGTACGGGTGCCGGTTCTCTCCCTGGTTCCGATTCCCGGAATTCAGGTGAAGAACGCGAGGATCGCCTTCACAGCCAAGATCACGGATGTGTTCTCTGAGAATGCAGAGAGCGCGCAGAGTCCGAGGGCGGCATCGAGCCGGCCGACATGGCTGAGACCGACCCTGACCCAGTTTCGAGGCTCCCTCGCCACCGCTCAAAAGACCACCGAAGGGAACGGCGTAGCGCGGGGCAACTTTGAGTTGAGCATCGAAGTGGAGCTCGAGCAGATGCCCATTGCTCCGGGCCTTGAGAAGATTCTCAACATGATGGATCAGGCGATCAGCGAGGAGAAGGCGAGGAAGGATGAGAAGACGGAAGAGTCTGAGCGGCAAGGCGAAAAGAACTCGTTGAATCTTCCCGCGCGACCCCCGGCAAGACCTCGCGCCCGAAGTCGGCGGATTAAGTGACTATCTGCGACTCGGCTTCTGCCCCGCCTCCTCCTTCGAAGGACGCGCGGGAAAGGACGGACGCTGATGTGGTTAAATCGGTCTGAAACGATCTTCAAGGATTTAATAAGCCGGCACGATGCCTTCGACAAACAATTCGAGGAGGGGCGTCAGGCTTTTGCCGATAAAGCTTCTGACCTGGCCGATTTATTCAAAACCTATCCCGGCGCCGATAAGTTTTATCCTAAAGGAAGTACGGACGACGTGAAGAAACTCTTCACGTCCAATACCGCGACGAGCTATAAGAGCACTCATAAGAGCACGGTCTACGACCCGTGGATGAATTGGTGGTGCGGCAGGTTCTATAACGAGAAATCTAAGTATGACCGAGTGCAGTATCACATTTGGGATGAGACTTATTCCGGGAGTCTGGGGTATGTGCAGGCCGTCAGCCAGTCAACGACCAAGTTCGTCCATAGCGGCCGACTGGCGGGGCCCGGAGAGCCGGCGGTGAAGAGTAATCTTGGGGAGATGTATACGGCCAAGGATGTCAACATAGCCATTAACGTCAGCAGCGAGAAACTGGGCCTCACCGGCTGGGTCTCCAAGTGGAATAATGACAAAGGGAAGCACGTGCTGTATGACATGCCGCACTGGGGTTATCTTCTCGCCACCACAGACATCATCTGGATCGCCCGCGACTAC